>JAZQTA010000062.1:0-28720 GCA_045630385.1 Eubacteriales bacterium
TCACGGGAAGGCTTGTGTTTCATACGTCCCATGCAAGGGTATAACCTTTGTTGCCCACCCGCATAGCGGGTGGTTGTCTGTTTCGCACTTCGTGCTCAACTGCCTAAAGGCATTAAAACCAAAAGGGTGTACGATTTCTCGTACACCCTTTTGGTTCGCGGTTACTTTCCGAGTTTTGCTTTGAGCGCGGCTACCTCGTCTGCCGTAAGACCTGCATCCTCCATAAGGAAGGCTTTGGCTTCCGCGGCAAGATCTGCCTTGTAAACGTCATCCGCCTTGAAGGTTGTTTCCAGCACCTTAATGAGGTTGTTCTTTACAACGGCATTATATTTTTCGCTACCCTTCTCAACGCCGTAATAGTTGTAGTAGGTGACCATGTAATCTTCGATAACCTCATCAAGCGTTGCGCCCATAAGACATTCAAGCAGAGCGCTTACAAAACCGGCGCGGTCTTTTCCTTCATTGCAATGGATCAGATATGGGCCGTTGTTCTGAATGATAAAGCGCATCCCCTCTGCCAAGCCGTTCAAGGTTGCCTCGGAGAGAAAATCCGTTCCCAAATTCACGTAGGTTACCTGACAGGTGCTGTAATAGGTATTCTCCGCACCCTCGTACGTGTTAGCTGAGTCAGCAAGGTTTACAACGGTTATAATACCTGCTTTCTCGGCCGCCTTGTCTGCGTAGGTGTTTCTTCCAAGCGCGGGATTGATGGGAGAAGACGAGCGATACAGAACGCCCTTACCCATACCCGTGGTTTCGATCACGCGGAAGTTTGCAAAGGCTTCGTCGCTGAGGCTTTCGTAATCGGCGCGCTCATTGGTGCGAACCAACTGGCGGATGAGCCACTCTTCACGGTAACCGCCCTCTTCCTTCATCGTAATCGTAATCTCGACGGGAGATTCCATCAGATAATCCCAACGGTATCCCGGCGCTTCTTCGGTTGCGGTCTTTTTGGCAATTCCGGCGTTGGTAGCAAAATCCCCCATATTGATAGCAAGAACTACACCGTCCGTCGCACCGGTAGCACGCAAAACAGCTTCACTGTTATCTACGTCGCTGTAGCTTGTGCAAAGCGGAACGTTCCACTTTTTCTCTCCAATAGCAATCTCTACAACGTCGCCGTGCTCAAAGCCTTTGTTGTAAAGATCCGAGCCGTACATGTGCAAGACCAAGTTGCCGTGCTTGGCAATCTCATAGATAGTGGTTGTTATTTCAATGGGCTCGGCCGGCGGGATATTATCGGTGTCATCCTCGGGTTTATTGCAGCCGACAAACATCGTCAGCAACAGCACCAAGGCAAGCGCAAATGCGGATAAACGGAACATTCTTTTTTTCATTTGGTATACTCTTTCCGAATACGCTTTCCGTATTCTGCTTCATTATAATTCGGTTATTATGTCACAACGGGCATTGCAAATCAAAACGTTTTAAAAAGCGTCCCTCTACAAAGAAGGAGCTTTGCAAGATCAATACTCTTTTCTAACAGCGCGAGCGTAAGTAATAAACTCTAAATAGAAAACAGCTTCAATTGCACCGTCTACAATCGAAGAGAAAACTCCGTCGGTACCGCTGTTGTTCATTAGATCGATGACAGAAGAAACAATCCCGACAAGCGCAAAGAGGAAGAGCACGCCCGCCCAGAAGATGTGAGCACCGGAGGAATCGGGGTTTCTCGCAACGCAAATTCCCTTAATACCAACGTAAATCTGAGGCAAAACCATCACAACCGTTACAATCATAACGAACGTCTTCGTGATGTTGATAATATTCTCAGGCGATCCCTCGGGAACGGTAACGTTATCAAATCCGCCGCCCAAAAAGAGCTCCAGCCCAAGGCTGATTAACGTATACGCCGCATAGCCGAGGATGAAAATTGAGAAAGCCATCAAATTTTTTCTTGTTCTATCCATTGAAATTCTCCTTTAGTGCATTTTTCAGCAATTAAAATTAAGCGAAACAAAATCGAAATTACGTATAAACACCGCATTTTCGCCTAAGTGACTGTAGTATAGCATGCAGAGTGTTACAAATGTGTTACAAATTTCGATAAATAACGGTGCGTTTACTGTTTGTAACACATTTGTAACGCAATACATGATAAAATATGAGTCAAGAATGCAATTTCCGGAAAGGAGGCGATCGTGTGAAGGAACATTCTTTGCAGTTTAGATTTCTCATCATAGTTTTATCTGCAATATTTATCATCACAATTTTTGTTGGCGGACTCAGCATTTATGAGGTTGACAACTATATACAGAAGGAAACAAAGACGCTTGTTGAGGTCACGTGCGAAAACGAAGCAACCAAGATTAACAAGACGTTTGAAAACATGGAAAAATCGGTACGGATTATGCAAAACTACGTACTTTCCTTTTTCAAAAATCCATCCGATGTCATTGATCGCGGCAAGCAAAACGAGGTGATTCAATTTGCAGACGAAATGTTTGTCAACGTTGCAAAAGATACCAATGGGGCAATTGCCTACTATTTACGCCTAAATCCCGATATATCGGATAATAAAGCGGGTGTGTTCTTCAGCAAAACAGACGGCGCCTCGGAGTTTGTACGCTTTGAGCCTACCGATCTGTCTATTTACGACAAGAACGACACCGAGCACGTCGGTTGGTATTGGCAGCCTTATGAAGCCGGCAAACCTATCTGGATGACTCCTTATTACAATCAAAACAACAACATCCTTATGATCTCCTACGTTGTTCCGCTCTATTACGAGAACTTATTTATAGGGATTGTGGGCATGGATTTTGATTACAAGGTTCTGACCGAAATCGTTCACAAAATCAAAATATATGAGAACGGATTTGCGCATTTAGAGCTTGACAACAAGATAATTCACAACGGTTCCGAAATCATCGATTCCACAATTTCACAAGATAATTTTGAAAACCATTTGAGAGTATCCGACGTTTTGACCAACGGAATGACGCTCGTTCTCTCGGTTAACTATGATGAAATCAGACAGATACGGTACGAAATAGGTTTTAAAATTCTTTTTATCGTTCTCTTCTTCTCACTTACTTTTTCTTTGATTGTAGTTTTCGCGGTCAAAAGAACCGTAAACCCATTAAAAAAGTTGACCAATGCTTCGATCAAGCTATCCAACGGCGAATATGACGTCAAAATCGATCACAGCGATATACGCGAGATTAAACTGCTCAGCACCTCATTTGAAAAAATGATCATAAAATTGCGCGAGTACAAGGAACTTCAGCACCGGCTGTCGCACCGCGATCCATTGACAGGGCTCAGGAACACCACCTCGTTCAAAAGCTGGGCGGTTGAATTCAATACTAAAATCCAAAGTGGCAACGCTTCTTTCGGAGTTGCGGTTTTTGATATAAACAACCTCAAGGAAATCAACGATACATACGGTCACATACATGGCAATGAGCTGATCTTGACTGCATCGAGAATCATTTGCGATACGTTTAAGAGAAGTCCTGTTTTCAGAATCGGAGGCGATGAGTTCTGCGCCATACTTCAAGGCAAAGACTTGGAGGATAAGGAAGCACTGACCGAACGCTTTGATTCTATGTGTATGGCGACATGCGTGGAAAAAGACGATGTAAAGTTTTCAGTAAGAATTGCGAAAGGCTTCTCAGAATTTGATCCCGAAAAAGACACTCAATTCTCAGATGTTTTTGAGCGCGCAGATACGGCGATGTACAAAAACAAACGGGATATGAAATTAGCAAACATCTAAAAAAAATACGAGAACTCCTTTGATGGGGCTGTCGCATTTAGGCATAACCGAATAAAAAACGGCGGAAACATTGTAAAAACAGTGTTTCTGCCGTTACTTTATGCAATTTCAGAAGTATTAAGGTTGAAAACCTTCTGTTTTCTCCATTCAATCAAAGTTTTTTATTCTATTTCCGTTTCCTCGCTCATCGTACCCTCGTACGATTCTCGCTCGTCAGCCGAAAATTTCTGCACCAAATCCGTTCGCCCCTCGGTGCTGTTCTCATTAAGAATTCGCTTTGCATATAATTCTTGCTTTATCTTTTTACATTTCGCCTTGATTTTGTTGAATTCTTAATGAGACAGCCCCATCTTTTTAAGAGTTCTCGTCTTTTCCTTTTTTAGTTAAACATCAGCATGCCGCAGGTCTCCTCTGCCCAGCTGTACTGTATCATATATTCGCCGTGAAACTCGGGCTTCCCTGTTTCAAGATAAGTGAGATAGTCGCATTGAATCAGACTTGTATCCACACGGTAGCAAGGCGTTTCGTGCCGAAAAACATTCTCGGCACCTACTGTCTTTAAGGTGTTTTTTAAGTCCAAGATAAGCTGACGCAGATATGCGGCATTCTTCGTATCATCAGCATCGCCGGGAAACAGCACCGCGCATATCTGCTTCGCCGTCATTGCCGCTCCCTTTCGATCCACAAGGAAGGCAAACAGCTCTTTGGTTTTTAAGCGCTTGAACATCAGCTTTTCATCCTTCGCATAAACCTCGAAATTCCCAAAGCAATTGACTACAAGGAGCTTTTCCTTTTGACGCATTCCCTTAATGTTATCAATTTCGGTTTGCACATCCTTTGCAGATATGGGCTTCATCAAATAACCCGAAGCATGAAGTTTGAATGCCGGAATGGCGTATTCCTCATATCCCGTGCAAAATACGATCTTGCATTTAGGACACGCGGCAACGATATTCTCTGCAAGCGCAAGTCCTCCCATGCCACGCATATTGATATCCAAAAAAGCGATATCTACGGGATGCGCCTTAACATAGTTAAGAGCTTCCTCACAGCTCGAAAATTTTGTTACCTCTTCTATATCGGGCGAGGTACTGATCGCCTTAACCAGCGCGCCAAGCATCAATATCTCGTCATCAACCGCTATTGCAATCATCTTTTACCCTCCTTTGGAATTTTGATAATAACCTTTGTTCCAACACCTACGGTGCTTTCAATCTCAAGCCTACCGTTTACCATTACCTTAAGCCGTTCACGGATGTTACGAAGCCCCAGATGCTTTCTCTCATCTACAAGCACACTTGTATCAAACCCCGCGCCGTCATCCACCACCGAAATACAATAATCCGTTTCGGTCTCGTAGGACACAACGTGAATTGTGCCCCCCTTCTGAAGCTTCATAAGACCGTGCTTAATCGCATTCTCAACGATTGGTTGAACGGTAAGAGCGGGAATGTGGAAGTCCACGGAATTCATCTCAAAGGTGAAGGTCATATCCGGGAAACGCACGTTTTCAATGCTGACGTAATGATGCACGTGATCCATTTCCTGTGACATAAGGATGGGCTTAGCGTTATCCAGCTCACCGAAGTTTCCTCTAAGATATTTAGCGAAGTCATGCACGAGCTCACCCGCCTTCTTTGGATCAAGGTCACAGAGCTGCTCTATGCTGCCAAGCGTATTGTAAATGAAATGAGGACGGATCTGGCTCATCATCGTGGAAATTCTGCTTTCGGCAAGCTCTGCGTTCAGAACGATTTTCTCCATCTCAAGCTCTTTTGACTTGGATACCGCATTGATATTGCTCGGTATGAACTTGAGAACCAAAATCGCCGAAACGGCAACCAGCACAAGGAAAACGTATTGCGATATTACGCCGCCCTTCCAAATGGCAATCTTTGTTCCAAAAACATCGATGCCAAATGCGACCAAGGGGAGAAATGCTCCGATATACAACCATCTTTCTTTTGTTTTAACGAGGAAGAATTCTCTTACAAGACAAACAGCAATTACGGTATTCGAGGTAAGCTGTACAACCGCCCACCAAGCCCAAGTATCATAAAAGCACACCTTGGTTATCAGCGGCAGAACAAAGAATACCGCATTGGCCACTCCCAAAAGAACAACAATAGCATTGCTTACTTTTTGCATTGTTTTAAGCAAGCACGTAATAACTATGCAAAGGAACAGCATATAAAACATCATCGAGAAACCGAGGATCGTGGTGTTCGAAACCGTTGACTCACTATGAAAATAAACGCCCTCTGCGCGATAAGAGAAGTACAGTCCCGCAAACAAAATCGCAAGTCCGACAAACCAAATAAATTTACTGCTTTTAATATGAATCAAGGTCGAGAACAATGCAATACCAAGGAACACGATAGAGATAAGCATCAATATCATACCAACGGTTCTCTGTGTATCCCCTTTTTCCGAAACACTATTTTCAAAGTCGATTCCCGTCCACAACGCCGTTTTGGCCAGCATTTCGTCGATCGCGGTTTCGTTTCCAAAGCTGTGAGGATTATGAATAAAGATTTCAATCTTGTCCTCACTTGCGCTTGTTAAGGTATATGCCTCCCACCGCACTCCGCAAACCGAATCTCCGTATAGAGGATTTTCGGTGTCCATTACGTATGGCTCGCGTCCCGCCTCGTAAAAGGTTAAATTGATGTGGTCCAAAAAGAAAGCAATTGGTATTTCATATCTGTAAACACCGGCATATCCCCCCTCGGGATCCAACATATGAAAATTGCCTCGCAAGGTAACGTCACCTTTTGTAGACGGAATGTGTTCGCCCTCTGCAATCTCACGCCATTCACCGTCACCGATTCGATACTCCCCCTCAAAATACACGTCTCCTACCATCGACGGCAGCGCTTGCATACTGCGGCTGTTATTGAACCATAAGAGGAAGACGGCGAGCAAAAACAAGAACGCAATGCCGGCAACCGACAAATATGATTTTTTTATTTTCGGGAATTTATTCATTCAACCTACCTCCAAACAAAATCCATCCTTCAAGCTTCTGATAGAAATGGCACAAACGCCGTCAAATCTGCGATACACAAGATCCCGCGGCGCCATTTTTCAAAGTCGCCTAAATGAAACACCCCACTGCGTGATAAGCAATCCTTTGCGTATTGGGTTTTGCTAATTCTATATTATACACCTAATTATCGTAAAACGCAATAGTTTTCCTCGATCGTTTTTTCAACAGGTTGCAGCGTGACAATTATTGTGAGACTGAAAAAGAAGAAAAACGAAATATCATTTCAGCCACATATAGCCAAGCCTCTCTTTCATACCTTGTGTGAAGAGAGGCTTTTATTATTTTTTTAGGAGGGCTATATGCTTCGTTTTTCGCATATTTTGTTTCGCTTTCTTTCTCTTGTTCTCGGCATCGGGGACACGCAGAGCTTCCCTCCTCCGCTTTCGGCGGCGGAGGAACGCGCGCTTTTTGAAAAAATGCGCGGCGGCTCGCAGGCGGCAAGAGATCGCATCATTGAGCATAATTTAAGGCTTGTTTCACACATTATAAGAAAATACTATTCCGCATATCCTTCGCCCGACGATCTTCTCTCTATCGGCAGTCTTGGCCTTATTAAGGCGGTGGATACCTTCCGCTACGAGGTCGGGGCGCGATTCGCAACCTACGGCGCAAAATGCGTGCAAAACGAGATCCTTATGTTTTTTCGCAGTCAGAAAAAAATGGGATGCGAGGTTTCGATCCACGAAACGATCGACACCGACCGTGACGGCAATCCTTTAACCTATCTCGATATCATCAGCGTGCCCGATACGATCACCGAAACGGTGGAGCTTTCGGTGCATCTTGAAAAAATACGAACGCTGATCGATCTTGTGCTTGACGAAAGAGAGCGCGAGATCATCGTGCTCCGCTACGGACTGCGCGGATATGCGCCGCGCACACAGCGCGAGGTGGCGGCGTATTTGAAAATCTCACGCTCTTACGTTTCGAGAATTGAAAAAAAGGCACTTGAAAAGCTTCGCGAGAGCTTTGGCACACGACCGGATTTTGACGATTGATTTTTGAGGTATAGAAAACGGGATATGGGAAAAACTAAAATCGGGCACTCGGAATTTGAAGAAAAAGTAAGCCAAAAAGAAAAAGGCAAGGTAAAAAACATGTCCGTATTGAATAAGATCGCGCTGGCGCTTGTCATCGTCGGCGCACTGAACTGGGGTCTCGTTGGAATTTTCTCCTTCGACGCAGTTGCCTGGATCGCGGGCGGTGCCACCACCTGGCTTGCCAGACTGATCTATATCGTCGTTGCTCTGGCCGGTCTTTGGTGCGTGACGCTCCTTTTCCGCGACGAAGAGGAATATCGCATCGATTCTCACGCATAATTTTATGGCAAAGAAAACTGCCGCAAATGTATTTTCGCATTTGCGGCAGTTTTTTTATGCGGCGGCGACCAACAACACCGCCGATACCGCGCTTTCGACAAAATCATGCACTCCCCGCGCATCCCGTACATACACTGATAAAGAGACGAAAAATCTGAAAAATTTTCCAGAGCCGTTTTTGTTTAAAAACAGGCATTCGTGGGAAAAAATAGAATCGTAAAGTAACGGATGGGAGAACGAAATGAACATAAAAGGCGGAGATATTTACTATGCCGATCTGAGCCCCGTCGTCGGAAGCGAGCAGGGCGGACTTCGCCCCGTGTTGATCGTGCAAAACGACGTCGGAAACCGATACAGCCCGACCGTGATTGCCGCCGCAATCACCTCCCGACTCAGCAAGGCCAAGCTGCCGACGCATATTGATATTATGGGAAGCCACGTGGGACTTTCAAAGGACAGCGTGATCCTGCTTGAGCAGATCCGAACGCTCGACAAGCGCAGGCTTCGTGAAAAAATGGGGCATCTCGACGAGGAAACGATGACCTCGGTAAATAACGCCATTGAGGTAAGCTTTGGGTTATCGGATACCGAACGAGGCACAAGATAATTTTACGCTTTCGCATCTTGCGCTTCCGCAAATCGGAGGTGCAGGATGCATTTATGCGCGGAATAATCCCCGAACGCGGTGCATAAAATGTATCAGCGCCGAAGCGAGAAAGAATATGAAAGGAAACAAAAAAATGAATCGGTATTTACCCGAAGGATGCTACATAACCACACACGAAAACAGAGGAATGATCGGAAGCATGGAGGGACTTGAGCGCGCGCTTGCGCTCGGCACGATCCTGGAAGCGCCCGCGGTGCTTTGCGATCACGATTTCGCCCTGCACGTGGCGATCGGCGGCGGTATGCGGGGGGTGATCCCCAGAGAGGAGGCCGCCATGGCAACCGACGGCGAGGACGTGAAGGATATTGCGATCCTAACACGCGTCGGAAAGCCCGTTTGCTTTAAGGTGATCGGCTTCAGGGAGAGCGCCACGGGGCGCACCGCCATTCTCTCGCGCCGCGCGGCGCAGGAGGAGTGCATGGCATATTATACCGATACGCTCTGCCCCGGTGATATTTTCCGCGCGCGAGTGACGCATCTTGAAAATTTCGGTGCCTTCGTTGACGTTGGTTGCGGCATCATTTCTCTGCTCTCGATCGATTGCATCTCGGTTTCGCGCATTGCGCATCCCTCGGAGCGCTTCTCTGTGGGGGACGATATTTTTTGCGTGATGAAATGCCGCGATGCCAAGGGGCGTATGTACGTTTCGCAAAGGGAGCTTTTCGGGAGCTGGGAGGAGAACGCCGCAAAATTTTCGCAAGGCCAGACCGCGCTCGGCATCGTGCGCAGTGTGGAATCCTACGGCATTTTCGTGGAGCTTGCGCCCAATCTTGCGGGACTTGCGGAATACCGCGCTGACGTTACGGAGGGGCAAAGCGCCGCCGTTTACATCAAGAGCATCCTTCCCGACAAAATGAAGATCAAGCTTATCATCATCGACGCGGCAAGCGCACCGCCCTATCACGCGCCCGCACAATACTTCATTGATCCCGAAAGAACCGAGCATATCGACAGCTGGCTTTATTCTCCGCCCGGAGCAAAGCGGCGCATCGAAACCGTTTTTTCCGCATAAAATAAAATTTCCTTGCATTTTTCCGCGCGTTATGCTACAATGAACTATAAAGGTTCAGGGAGAGATGCACATGGTACATATCGGAAACGACTGGGATACGCTGCTTGAGGGCGAATTTCAAAAGGATTATTATCTTTCGCTCAGAGACTTTCTCAAAAAGGAATATTTTTCAACTACCGTATATCCGCCGATGGGAGATATTTTCAACGCGCTGAAATACACTTCCTTCAAGGATACGAGAGTCGTGATCCTCGGGCAGGATCCGTATCACGGCCCGGGACAGGCGCACGGGCTTTGCTTTTCCGTGCAAAGCGGCGTGAAATTCCCGCCATCCCTTCAGAACATTTTCAAGGAGCTGGAAGCGGAATACGGCTTCCCCGCCCCGAACAGCGGCGAGCTGACCGCGTGGGCAAAGCAAGGCGTTTTGCTTCTGAACACGACCTTGACCGTCAGACAAGGCTGTCCGCAAAGCCACAAGGGAAAGGGCTGGGAAACGCTGACGGATGCGATCATTTCCCGACTGAACGAAAAGAAAGAGCCCGTGGTGTACCTTCTCTGGGGTGCAAACGCATGGGCAAAGAAGGCTCTCATCAAAAATCCGATGCATCTCATTCTCGAATGTGCGCACCCAAGCCCGCTTTCGGCTTATCGCGGCTTCTTCGGCTGCGGACATTTCAGGAAGGCAAACGAATATCTTGAAAAGCACGGCCTCTCGCCCATTGACTGGAGGCTTTAACGAATAAAAAAAGAGAATTTTGCAGCTCCGTTGAGCTTAGCAAATAGCTCTTTTTTTATTTTGCAAAGGTTTTGATGATAAAATACAAAAGAACCAGCGCACCGAGGGCGATGCGGTAAATGCCGAAGGGCTTGAAATCATGGCGCTTAACAAAATCCATAAGAAACCTTATCGTCAGAAGCGAAACAACGAACGAGACAACAATGCCGACGAGCAGGAGCGCAATTTCACCGCCCGTTGCCGTATAACCGTCCAGAACGAATTTTACGACCTTCAGTCCCGATGCGCCGAGCATGATCGGAATTGCCATGAAGAAGGAAAATTCCGCCGCCGCCGTGCGGGAAACGCCGTGCAGCATACCGCCGAGAATGGTTGAGCCCGAGCGCGACGTGCCGGGCACGAGCGAAAGCACCTGATACGCGCCGATCACAAGAGCGTCCTTGTAAGAAAGCGCCTCCACGGTTTCCACGCGGAAGGACTTTCCCTTTCTCTGCTTTTCGATCACGATAAAAAGAATACCGTAAACGATCAGCGCGGCGGCAACGACGATATAATTCATCAGATGCGCGTCAAGAAAATCCTCCAAAAGAAAACCAAGCACCGCGGCCGGAAGCACGCCGACGATCACCTTTCCGAACAGCGACCAGGTGGCCTTTTTCTCTGCCTCGGTCTTTTTTTTCGACCAAGGGTTCAGCTTATCAAAGAAAAAGACGGGCACGGCAAGAATGGCACCAAGCTGGATGACGACCAAAAAGAGCGAAAGAAACTGCTCGCTGACCTTGAGCTTTACAAACTCATCCACAAGGATCATGTGCCCCGTGGAGCTGATCGGAAGCCACTCCGTGATACCCTCAACGATACCGATGAGAATTGCCTTTAAGAACTCTAAAAGCTTCATATCTCCTCCAAAAAACGAATATTTGAAAATAATTATTTACAATCCGCGTATAATATCTCCTTTTTTCACTGCAAAAGGCACAGCCGCAGTGAAGGTCATATACGGATGCGGAGCGGAAGGAATATCCTCTCCCGCCTCGTTTTTCAGCGCCTCGATCACAAAGGGGCGCGCCACGGATCCCGGCGTCAGAAGTGCAACGTGCTGTCCGCATTCAAGCTTATTTCTCTGCACAAGGGTGGCGCGGCCGATGCTCTCATCGTAATCCTCCACCACGGCAAGATAGGCCTTCTCCTTGAGATAACCGTTATCGGATGCGGTGTTGGCATCGGTAAAGCTATTGGAAAAATAATAGCCCGTGGCATACTCTCTGTGCGAAACGGAGCAAAGCTCATCCATCCATGCAGGGTTATATTCATACGCTCCCGAAAGGTAGGAATTCATTGCCATTTTATAGGTATTCGTGACCACGGCGGTATAGTACGCCGATTTCATTCTTCCCTCGATCTTAAAGGAATCGATCCCCGATTCCATGAGAGCCGGGATATGCTCGATCATGCAGGTATCGCGGCTTGCCATCACGAAGGTCTCACCGCCGTGCTCCTCCAAGGGGATCACAAGATCGGGGCGCTTTTCCTCGCGGATCTCGCCGTAAAGCGAATAATTCCAGCGGCAGGGCTGCGCGCACATACCGCGATTGGCATCGCGACCGATGATATGATTGGAAAGCAGACAGCGGCCGCTATAGGAAACGCACATAGAGCCGTGGATAAAGGCTTCCAGCTCCAGATCGTCGGGAATTGCGGCACGGATCGCACGGATCTCATCGAGAGAAAGCTCGCGGGAAAGCACCACGCGCTTTGCCCCCAGCGCACGCCATGCAAGGCAATCGTACGAGCTGACGGCGCTTGCTTGCGTGGAGATATGAAGCTCAATTTCGGGAAGCATTTCTCTTGCGAGCGAAAGCACGCCGATATCTCCGACGATCAACGCATCCGGCTTGATATCCGCAAGGGCGCGAAAATACGCCTTCAGATCCTCATACTGATACTCTCTGGGCATGACGTTGACCGTGAGATAAACGCGAACGCTTCTTTCGTGCGCGTATTTCACAGCCTCGGAAAGCTCCTCCAAGGAAAAATTATCCGCCGCCGCGCGCATGCCGAAGGAGTGCCCCGCAAGGTAAACCGCATCCGCACCGTAAAGAAGGGCGGCTTTCATTTTTTCGAAATTTCCGGCAGGCGCCAAAAGCTCCGGTCTTTTTTTCATAGCGTCACGCGCTCCCCTCTTTTTTTATATAAATATAGTAGCATATTTTGCCAAAAATTGCAAGTATAAGTTTTTACGTTTCCTCGGGCGGAAGTGCCAAAAGATCAAGATCCCATGCCGGCACGACACCGAGACGGCGCAAAACGAGGCGGTAGCCTTTCGGCAAGACCTCGTGCAGAAAAAGCGGCAAGGAAAAGATATCCTCGCTTCGGTGATACAGGGAAACGAGCAACGCGGGAGCATCTCGCCGCACCGTCCGTAGCGAGCCCTCGATCGCCTCGCGTTCGCTCCCCTCCACGTCGTATTTAATATAGTTCACGGGCGTATCCGCGCAAATTTCATCCACGGTCAAAAGCGGCACCGTGTCATCTCTATGCTCAAAGGATGCGTGGGCGAGAGAGGAATTGCGGTTGGAGCTTCCGTAAAAGGTTGCCTCCCCGCCGTTTTTCCAAAGCGCACCGAAGATAGGACGCACGCGCGACTCCTTCTCCGCATAAAGAGAAAGCTTTTTGAATATTTTCTTATCCGGCTCAACCGCAAGCACGGAGGAAAGTTCGGGAAAGAAGTTCAGCGCCTCCTCCGCCGTATCACCGCGGTAAGCGCCGCCATCCAGCATCGTGCGGATGCGATCTGCGGGCAAAATCGAAAGGATCTCTTCCGCCGTTTGCGTGCAATGCATCAGGGGCGCAAGCTTGCCCGAAAGCTTATAATGCAAAACGGATGCAAAAACGGCACGCGAGGTATCGTCACCGAGTATTTCATAGGTCTTCTTGATCGAAGCGAAATTTTCATTATAGAACGAGCGGTCAAAATACAGATCTCCGGAAACCGGCATATCGGGAATATACATCGTGTAAGCGGCATCAATTTCTCTGAAAAGAGAAAGCACCTCTTCTCTGCCCGAGGCAAAGGAAAGGACGATCACAAAATCCGCGTACGCCGCCTTGATCTCGCTGAAGGATTTTACGCGCTTGCCGTGAAAGCTATGACCGCGCACAAATCCGTCCGACGCGAAGAAATCCGCGACGGTGACGTTATATTTTTCAAATCTTGAAAGAAGCTTATCCGCGCCGTTGCCCATGCCGTAAACCACGATGGGGCGCGTTTCCCTCGCGAGGACGTCCCAAACGTCGGCCTCGCAGGGGTATGACGGAAGTGTATCATAGAGCGTTTTCATAAAAAACTCCAAAAAATGCCCTCACGACTTGCAAAACTTAAAAATATATGCTACAATGAGGGTATAAATTTATAATAAGGATGGTTTCAAATCATGGATTGCTTATTTTGTGCTATTGTAAAGGGAGAGATCCCCTCGAAAAAGGTATACGAGGATGCGCTTTGCTACGCGTTTCTCGATATTGCGCCCCAGGCACCCGTGCACTGCCTGATCGTTCCCAAGTGTCACATTGCATCTGCCGATGCGATCACGAAGGAAAACGCCGACGTTGTGGCGCACATCTTTTCCGTTATTCCCGCCATTGCCAAGGAGCTTTCGCTCGGCGACGGCTATCGCGTGATCACCAACGTTGGTGAAAACGGCTGTCAGTCCGTCAAGCACCTGCATTTCCACATCCTCGGCGGTAAGAAGCTTTCGGAGCAGATGGCGTGAGGCGCGTGGCACACGCGCAGTTATGATTGCCTGACGGCAAGTTATGATGCTCGCCAAGCGAGCAGTTATGATACGCTCCGCGTAGTTATGAGAGGCTTCGCCTCGTTTCAGGTTCATAAGGCAACCGTAATAAAGCAACCTTGCGCAGAAGAATTTGCGTAAGACAAGGCGTAAGGGGGCAAACGAAGCGAAGCCGTATATAAATACGGCGAGCCGAGTGTGTCCCCCGACAACGCAGTATTGCACATTTTTTACAAGCAAGAAGCTTACGCAGAAGAATTTGCGTAAGACAAGGCAGGGCGAGCGAAAATCGCGACGGCATAGATAACTATGTCGAGCGATTTGAGTCGATGCCCTAACGCGGTATTACACAAATTGTTCAAGTAAGGAAAAACGGCACAGCATGACTGCCATGCTGTGCCGTTTTTCTGCGCAAAGAGATCAGATCTTCTCTTTAACCTTTGCTGCCTTACCAACTCTGTCACGCAGATAGTAGAGCTTCGCGCGGCGAACCTTCGCCTCACGGAATACTACAACCTTGTCAACGTTGGGAGAGTGGATCGGGAAGGTCTTCTCCACGCCTACACCGTAGGAAACGCGTCTTACGGTGAAGGTCTCGGAAATGCCGCCGCCATGACGAGCGATAACGGTACCCTCGAACATCTGGATTCTTTCCTTCTCACCCTCGGTGATACGAATGTAAACCTTTACACCGTCACCGATCTCGAACTGAGGAACCTCAGTTTTCAACTGCTCACTTACAAAAGCCTGGATCTTTTCCATTTTATGGCCCTCCTTAAACTTCGAACATTCGTGCATGAGCGTGCAGAGGACTGTTCTGTATTTCATCACTATACTGCCCAATGGGCATACGCACAGTTGTAAACGATTATATCATATTAGTTACCGTTTGTCAAGAGATTTTTCCAAAAAAACTTATAAAAAGTGATCTATGCGGCCAAAAAAGCGAAAAAGCTTCATTTCGGCCGAGATGCGTTTTACGCCTCGGGCGTTTTGGTGGTAACAGCCTCCATCGCCGCCGTTGCCGCGCCGACAATTCCCTGCAGATCCGAGGGAATGATGATCTTCGTTGCCTTACCGTCTGCCACCTTGGTGAGCGTTTCAAGGCTGCGAAGCGCGATCATGCCCTGCGAGGGATTCGATTCGTTGATCATGCGAATACCCTGCGCGGTTGCCTCCTGGATACGAAGGATCGCCTCGGCTTCACCCTCTGCCTCGCGCATCTTGGATTCCTTGATCGCCTCGGCATGAAGGATAGCGGCGGCCTTCTCTGCCTCTGCATTGAGGATCGCCTGCTGCTTTTTACCCTCTGCCACAAGGATCGTGGAATTCTTTTCACCCTCGGCCTTCAGCATGATCTCGCGGCGCTCGCGCTCCGCCTTCATCTGCTTTTCCATGGCATCCTGAATTTCCTTCGGTGGAATGATGTTTTTGAGCTCGACGCGCGTTACCTTGATGCCCCAAGAATCCGTGGCATCGTCAAGGATCGTGCGCATACGCGTGTTAATAATATCACGCGAGGTCAGCGTTTGGTCAAGATCCAATTCACCGATGATATTACGAAGCGTCGTCGCCGTCAGGTTCTCGATCGCCATCAGGGGATTGGTTACGCCATAGGTATAAAGCTTACAATCCGTGATTTGGAAGAAAACGACCGTATCGATCTGCATTCTTACGTTATCACGCGTAATTACGGATTGGGGCGGAAAATCCACCACCTGCTCCATCAGATTGATCTTTTTCGCAATCGTTTCAATAAAGGGAATTTTGAAATGCATACCCGTGTGCCATGTGGTGCGATAGCTTCCCAGGCGCTCCACGACCTGCGCCGTTGCCTGAGGAACGATCTTGATATTCGAGATCAGAACCGCGAGCAAAATCACAAGCAGGCAGATCACCACGATCAGGGGTGCTGCCGATGACATCATCAAAAGAACAGACATAGTTTTTTCTCCTTTTTTAAAATTCGCTTACAGTTAGTTTTTCTTGCAAATGAGCTTTACGCCCTCAACGGCAACAACGCGGAGAATTTCGCCCTCTTCAAAGCACTCCTCGTCGTCAATGCTTCTTGCGGACCAGATCTGACCGCGCACCTTTGCCTGACCGCAACCCGCATAGTTATCGATCCTTTCAAGAACCACGCACTTCTCTCCTACGACCGCTTCCACGTTCGTGGCTGTTTTCGTAAAGTTGAAATACTTCTTCAGCACCGTGCGCGAAAGAACGATGCCCGCGGCAGACACGAGAAGAAATACGAGAAGCTGCCAAGGAAATTCCACACCGCAAAGATCCAAAATTGCGCAAACGATCGCGGACGGCATGAACCAAACGGCGATCAGCTGATCCGTCAGCATCTCAAGCACGATGGCAAGGACGATGACTCCGATCCATACGTAAACCATAGATAGTACCTCCAAATGATATTTTATTTCATTTTATCACACGCACGCACGAATGTCAATAAATTTTCCCTCTGCACGAAGATATTTTAAAGAAAATTTTCATTTTGCGCGCCGTTTTTTAAATTTCACAAAGCGAACAAAATAGAGAAAAATCATTATTTAGACACAAAACTTCACGTTTTTCGCATTTCATTTTTGGTTAAAATGACCGTTTTTTCAAAAACGCCTTGACAAAGCATCCGTTTTATAGTATTATTATCGTTGTGCAAACCCAAAAAACAAAGAAATGGAGGATAAAATATGTTTGAGGAATTGAAACAGTTTCTCGTTGAAGAGCTTCGTGTAGAAGAGGATAAGATCACGCTTGAAGCTGCTCTTTCTTCCGATCTCGGAATTAACTCTCTTGAGCTTGCAGACCTTGTGTACCTTTGCGAAGAAAAGTTCGCTATCGTTATCGACGACGAAGATCTTCACAACTTTAACACCGTTGGCGACATCGTTAAATATCTTGAAGAAAAGAAGAACTAAGCATTTTGCTTTTTATATTATTCACCCCCTGTTGAAAAAACAACAGGGGGTGAATACACATATACTGATAAAATGATGCTTGAAAAAATCAAAGCTTGACAAGGATGCAAGCGTTCTCCGCGCCGAGAAGCGCTGTATCCTCTAAAAGCGCGGGATATTTATTGGCAACAAACGCCGCCTCGGGCTTCTCGGAGGTAAGATCCTCCGAGGGAAGAAAGAATCGGATCTTCCCCGCCTTTTTTCGCTCTCGAAGCACGCGAAGCACCGCGCCGCGCAGGCACGAAAGGCGCTGTGGCTCGCACAAAAAATCAACGCGCAAAAATTCTTCTCCGCGAAAATGCTCTGTGGCAAGTGCGAAATGCAGTTTTACTGCCGCCTCCGATGCGCTTTGCGCATCGGGGCCGAGGATCGGATACTTCATGCCTCTGCTTCCTTTTCTACGTTTTTCAAGCTTTTTATATATTATACCATATTTTCCCGAGAAAGTAAATAGGATAAAGGAATTTCCAAAAAACGTTTTTTAACATAAATGCAAACTCTTTTTGGCATTTCCCATACGAAAGGACACTATGAAAAGTTTTTATCAATGGTTTTATAAAAAACACGGCGGCGAATCGGATGGAGCCGCAAGAGAAAAGCTCGGCGGCTTTGCGGGACTTGTCGGCATCGCCTCCAACCTCCTTCTTGCGCTGATGAAGCTGATCGTCGGCCTGCTTTGCGCCTCGGTTGCTATCGTGGCAGACGCGCTGAATAACCTTTCCGATGCCGGAAGCGCGATCGTGACGCTCGTGAGCTTCAAGATGGCGGCAAAGCCCGCCGACCGCGATCACCCCTTCGGACACGCGAGAATCGAATATATCGCCTCGATGGTGGTTTCCTTCCTTATTCTCCTCGTCGGCTCGGAGCTTTTCCTCGATTCGGTGAAAAAGATCTTTTCTCCCGAAAAGGAGACCATGGGCGAAATTCAGATCTTCACGATCGTGGTGCTCGTCGCATCCATTGCGGGCAAGTTTTTGCTTTCCGCATTTTACGGCAGCGTTGGCAAGGAGCTTGGCTCTCCAACCTTGAAGGCTTCCTCGCAGGACTCGCTTTTTGACTGCATCTCCACGGCGGCGGTGCTGATCTGCTCGATCGTGATCAAATTCACAGGCTTCTATATTCTGGACGCTATCGTCGGACTCGGCGTTTCCGTTCTGATCTTCGTTGCGGGCATCCGCATTCTGAACGAGACGAAGAATTCCCTGCTCGGCGAAGCACCAGTGGACGAGACCGTGGCCGCCATTGAGGAGATCGTCGGCCGCTATCCCGAGGCGCTCGGCATTCACGACATGATGATCCACAACTACGGCCCCAGCCGCTTTATCGCTTCTCTGCACGTAGAGGTGGACGGCTCGGCGGATATGTTTGAGCTTCACGACTGCATCGACAATATTGAAAGAACCGTACAAAACGAGCTTGGCATTCTCTGCACCATTCACATGGACCCGATCGTGACGGACAACGAAACCGTTTGCACCTTGCGCGAAATTGCCGCCGCCGCGGCACATCGCGTGGACGAGAGGCTTTCGATCCACGATTTCCGCACCGTGATCGGACAAACGCACACGAATCTGATCTTCGACCTCGTCGTTCCCTTTGAGGTCACGCGCGATACGGAAGAAATTCGCCGCGATCTCGAAAAGGAAATTCTTCTGCACCACCCGAATCACTACTGCGTGATCACGGTAGACAGAGCATAATTTACAAGGCAATGCGCCATCGGTCGCATTGCCTTGTTTTATATAGTGATCACCTTATTATTCAATTCGAATTAGCTTTTTGGCATTTTTCGGTATTCACGAGGGGATTTTCCCGTTTTTTTACGAAAGAGCTTTGAAAAATAAAGCGGATCGCTAAAGCTGACGGCGGCGGCAACATTCCCGACCGTGAAATTGTTTTCGCAATCGTCAAGCAGGCATTTCGCCTTTTCGATCCTTAAATTCACAAGGTATTCCTGTACGGAGATTCCGAACGCTTTTCGAAAAATTTTATAGATATAATTGCGCGTATAACCACTTTGGCGCGCAAGTTCTTCAATGCTGATCGGCCGATGATAATTATTTTCTAAATAGTTTTTGATACCGTCAGCAATAGAGACAACGGAAAAGACCGCCTTCTCCTTCGTTCGGACGTGCAAGGCAAGGATGCGAAAAAGGAGCGAATGCAAAAGATACGCTTCCTCTCGCTCATTTCTCGGCTCAATATCAAAAAGTGCTTGCTTTAAAACCAAGGCACACTCCCGATTTTTATCAAAATCAAAAACGCAGTTGCGGTGCGGAAGACCGCATTCCTCAAGGATATGCATTGCGCCTGCGCCCCCGAACATGATCCAAACAGTTTCGTACGGATCTTCACTGTCCGCTTTAATCACTTCAAGCTCGCCCGGCACAACAAGATATCCTTTCGTTTCATCAAAGGCCTCGCCGCAAAATACGCCCTTACCGCTAATCACGTAATGCAATATATAAACGCCGCGCGTTGTGATCTGCTTTCTGCCGCCCGGAACTTTGTTATAGCCAATTTCAAGGACAGACAGAGCACCGGCAATGCTTTCATTATTAATTCGATAGACGCGCGGATGTTCATCGTCAAACGGAAAATCATATTTCATTCGTTATTCTCCAAAAATCACTATTCGTCCATATTATATAATCATTCATCCATTTTGTCAAGATGCTTTTTATGCTAAAATGATAAAAAAAGAAAAAGCAAAGAGCGGAGACAGTCTTTATGTATTTTGGCAAAGAGGATTTTTTGAGCGTCAATTTCGATGAGAAAGATAAATACTTCGAGCTCGTGGGGCGCGCATACGATATTCTGATGGGAAACGTTTACGCCCCCGATGCGGGATATTTATGGAGTCCTTACCGATGCTTAACACCCGGAAACAATAAATTTCGCGGCATTTGGAACTGGGACAGCGCATTTCACGCGATTGCACTTGCAAGATGGGATACAGAGCTTGCAAAAGAAAGCATTCTCGGCTTTCTGAAATTTCAAAAAGAGGACGGGCTTTTGCCCGACGTTATACGCGAAAACGGCGAGATCGTTGACGCCTATTCCAAGCCGCCCGTTTTCGCATGGGCAACCGAGATCTTATACGAGCGCGGCGCGGATATTGATTTCGTTCGCGAGGTGTATCCGCACCTTGCCTTGAATGCGCATTGGTGGGAAAGCAACCGATGCGACAGAGGACTTTTTTACTACGATTCGGCAGACAAAAATCACGAAAAATACCTGCTTCACGTGCAGTACGAGAGCGGATGGGACAATTCCCCCAGATGGGATTCTCCTGCGAACGAATACTGGGCAATCGATCTAAACTGCTTCATGATCCTCACCTACCGTGCACTCGGAGAGCTTGCCTCGCTCCTCGGAAACGACGCGGATGCAAGGGGCTGGAACGAAAAGGAAAAGGCACTGATACAGTTCGTGAATGAAAGGCTTTGGTCAAGGGAGGATCGGTGGTACAGCGATGCGCACCGATTCACGGGCGCGGTTTCAAAAACGCTATCCCCTGCTTCCTTCATGCCGCTTTACGCGATGATCGCATCCGAGGATAAGGCCGAGGCGATGCGCCGCGTAGCAGAGGAGAAATTCATGGGAAAAATGCCGACGGTTTCCTTCGACAACGCCGCCTTCTCGGACGATTATTGGCGTGGACCTACCTGGCTGAACGTTGCTTATTTCGCCGCAAGGGGGCTGAAAAATTACGGCTTTACGGTGGCCGATACGATCAAAGAATCCATACTGGATATGTGCGACGCCAACAAGGACGGCATTTACGAAAATTACAATTCCATCACTAAAAAGGGACAATACTGCAACCGCTTCGGATGGAGCTGCGTGTTTATATTAGAGTTTCTACTAAATTTTAAATAAAAGAAGCGAGGTCATTCGCATGATTCGTCCGTTCAGGACATCACGCAAATGGCCTCGCTTTTATAATTTTGTACAAAAATCAATCCACTCTGTTATTGCGGCCGCCCGCAAGGAAGGACTCTATATTGCCACAGATGATGGAGAGGCAACGCTCGCGCGCCTCGACCGCCGCCCATGCGGCGTGGGGCGTTAAGAGAACGTTTTCAAGATCCTTGATGCCTTGGAATGGGTGATCCGCCGGCATGGGCTCAACGGAATATACGTCCGAGCCGAAGGCGCCGATCACGCCCGAAAGGACGGCTTCTGCTACGTCCGCTTCATTCAGCACTGCGCCGCGCGCGGCGTTATAGAGGACGGCGGTGGGCTTCATGAGAGAAAGCCTTTCTTTATTGATGAGGTGGCGCGTGCCGTCATTCAAGGGGCAATGCACCGTGATCACATCACTTTCTCGACAAAGCGTTTCGATATCCACGCAGGCAAGATCCTCCACGGGAGTGCGCTTATTGACGAGCACCTTCATGCCGAAGGCCTTTGCGATCTCTGCCACGCGGCGGCCGATATTGCCGCATCCGACGATACCCCAGGTCTTCCCTGCAAGCTCGTGGTAGACGGGTACGAGAAGATTCGGGACGCCGGAAGCGGTATACGAGCCGTTTTTCACGTACTCGTTATAGGTGCGCAGATGCGTGACGAGGGAAAGCACGGTTGCCATCGTGTGAAGCGCGACGCTTTCGGTGGAATACCCCGGTACGTTCGTGACGGCAACGCCGTTGGCTCTCGCGGCGGCAAGGTCGATATTATCAAAACCCGTGGCAAATTCGCAGACGAGGCGCAGTTTTTTCGCGGCGGCGAAGGCAGCGGCATTCAGCTTTACCTTATTCAGCACGATGACCTCGGCATCCGCGATGCGCTCGTGCAGCTGCTCCGGCGCAGTTGCGCCGTAGACGATGACCCCACCGAAGGCCTTCAAGGGATTTTCGGAAATATCCTCACCCATGGATTTTTTATCAAGAATTACGATCTTCATACAGTTCTCCATTTTTTTCTTTATTTTATTATACACTAAAAAACGGCGTTTTGCAAGTTTTTTTGAATATAAATCTTGGAGGGCTTGACAAGGCCAATAGCGGGTTGTATAATGAAGACAAGAACACCGAGCGAGGTAATTTTATGGCACATCTTTCGAGCCCCGAGATGCCTTGGGGAAAGCCATTTACGAATAAAAGATACGTGCATCCGCCCTTTGCGGAAAACATTGTGACGGCTTGGCCGAACACGATGGTGATGATCGGCGAGATCACCGCTGAAAATCCGCAAGAGATGCGAAAGGGCGTTGGCCCTTACGAATGCGGCTTTGTCGGCGCTCTGCCCTCTGCTGCCGTTCTTTTCACCTTGAAGCGGGAAAGCGATCTTCTCTTCCGCCAAAGAAACCGCGAGCAATACAAAAATTACACCTGGGAGCACGAGCTTTTGCCGATCAAGGGAACGCGCTATAAAACAAGAGCGGACGGCATTCCCATTCACGCACTCACGAAGGATATGGACGTGCTTAAGCTTAGCGAGGAGGTTTTCTGCGACGGTAAGAGGGTGAGCACCGCGTATATCAAGTTAACGGTGGAAAACACGCTCGGTGTGCCGCAGAAAATCGAGCTTGGGGTGCTTGCGCGAAGCGGCCCCGAATGCTTATTTACGGGATGCCCCGAGCCTGACGGCTACGACGGATACCATCCAAGGCGCGAATACCTTGACGATGCGGAAATGATACGCTTCGAAAGATATGAAGACCGTCTTACGGACGGAACGTATACGCTTTGGTTTGATCCGAGCATCGGATTTTGCAAGGGCGAGACGACCGATCTTGCGCTCCCCATGGAGCTTGCCCCTTACGAGAAGCGCAGCTTCACCTTTGCACTGACGCGAAGCAAGGAAAGGCCGCTTCCCTACGCCGCGGCACGGCGCGCGGCAATGCTCTTTTGGAAAAAGGAGCTCGGGAAGGCAAAATACGTCCCCGACAAAAAAGGGATCGAGCCGCTCTTTTATAATTTTCTTGCGCAGATGCTGCAAATGCTTGCCTGCCCGCGAGGAAAGGAATACACGATCGTTCGCCAAGGGGCTACACAGCGCTATCATTGGCCCGAGGCCAAGGAGGTCATCCGTGCGCTCGCCCTGATCGGCGGCTACGAGGACTGTATTGACCGCGCGCTTTCGCATTATTTCTTCGATCTGCAAGAAAGGGACGGAGAAAATGCGGGACGCATCCATTACCCTTACGTTCCGTGGAATTCCAGAACGGCCGCAGGGCTCGAAATGTTCTCCTATGCGGTGGACTGTGACGGTACTTTCTTTGAAAAATACAAGGAAAACGCGATTTTAGCCTTCCGATGGATGGAAAGAGAGCGGGCAAGATCTAAGGACATCCACGGCGCGGCAGAGGGGCTCTTCCCTCCCGGCATTGCAACCGACAATCATTTCTCGGGCGCACAGCAATGGACCTTTTCCGACACGGCCATGCTTCGAGGCTACGAGGCCTTGCTTGCGACGCTAACGGCGCGTGACGAGGCTTTGGCACGCGAGGTCAAGGCGGCTTACGATGATTATTTCGGCGTGATGCGGCGTATTTTGGATACGCTCGCCGCGGAGCAGGAGAAAAGCGAATTTTTATATCTTCCCCGCGATCCGAAAAACGATCCCGCGACCGAAGAGGCGCTGAACAAGGATCCTTTCTATTATATGTTCCCGAACGAGGCGCTTGCCGCAGGGCTTGCGGGCTACGGAACGGAGGTGGCGGAAAAGATCCTTTACACCTACTCGCACGGCGGGCAGGAGAAAAACGGCCTTATTTATCCCGTTTACCGCTCGGTCGGCGGAACGGGACGGACGTGGTACACGACCTGGGCTGAGCACAGCCGTTATATTTACTATAAGCGCGCGGGCAACCGCGAGGGGTGCCGTCGGCTTTTGGATGCACTGTTAAAATACAACGTGACGACCGAATATTATCAATGCGAGCGCTACGACGATCACGATGCGTATATCGCGCCCTGGATGCCGAACGCAAGCGCGAACGGCAGAGTTCTTTATATGCTCTTCGATTATTACGGAAAGCGAAAAATTCAGTAAAGCTTGCACACACGGAGGCCCATTTCCCTATTATCAATTATATAATATAATAAAAAATTAAAAAAAGCCCTTGACAAGCGAGGAAAAATGTGTTATAATCATCTTACCTCTGTCGGGGGCTTTTTTTGTGCGCTTTTCTGGGACTTGGCGCACCTACCGACACTGAGGGAGGTATTCAACGGGTTTTACCCGAATTCTATTAGGAGGTGCCGATATCAATGAGAGTCAAAATTACCCTCGCTTGCTCCGAGTGCAAGCAAAGAAATTATGACACAGAGAAAAACAAGAAGAACGATCCGGACAGACTCGAGATCAACAAATACTGCCGTTTCTGCCGCAAACACACTTTGCATAAAGAAACGAAGTAAGTTTCGGAGGATTTAACATGGCAGATGAAAAGATGAACCTTCAGGCCGAGGAGGCTACCGCAGAGGTTGAGGTAGAGGCTACCGAAACCGCTGAAGCAAAGCCCGCGAAGGCTGAGAAGCGCAAGGATGAGAAGAAGGAAAACTTCTTCGTTCGCCTTGGTAAGAAAATCAAAAAGCTGTTCCGCGATTTGGGCAGCGAGATGAAGAAGGTCGTTTGGCTTTCCAAGTCTGAAACCAAAAAGAGCTCCGTCCTCGTTATCGTAACCGTTATCGCCGTGGCTGCCGCTATTGGCGTGGTAGACACCGTGTTCTCTACGGTCATCAACTTTATAGCCGGTTTGATCGGCTAATAAGGATAGTGTAAAATGAGTAATATTAATGAGAAAAACCTTGGTCCCAGATGGTACGTTGCTCACACTTATACCGGTTATGAAAATAAGGTTAAGATCAGCATTGAGAAGATCGTGGAAAACCGCGGCCTCGGACATCTGATCTACGACGTCAAGGTCCCGATCGAAACACACGTGGAGATCAACGACAAGGGCGAGGAGAAGGTTGTTGAAACCAACCTCTTCCCCAGCTACGTTCTCGTTAAAATGACCATGACGGACGAAAGCTGGCACGTGGTAAGAAATATTACCGGTGTCACCGGCTTCGTAGGCCCCGGCTCTGAGCCTACCCCCCTCACCGATGCGGAAATCGAGATGTTCAACGTTGAGATTCACTCCGATGAGCTTCCCTTCCAAATCGGCGACAAGGTGGAGGTCGTTTCCGGTATCTTCGCAGGATACGCGGGCGTTCTCCAGGAAATCAGCGAGGACAAGAAGCAGCTTGTTGTCTTGGCTTCGACTGAAAAACGCGACATTCCTATCATGGTTGAGACCAAGGATGTCAAAAAGGCAGACTAATGCTCTGCTCGCTTCATTCATTTTGAAGCAATCTCGTGGGAGGGAGAAAATTTTTATCATTCTCCCGATTTTTACACCACATTCGGAGGTATATAATTATGGCTAAGAAAATTACCGGTTATATCAAACTTCAGCTTCCCGCCGGAAAAGCTACTCCCCAGCCCCCCGTCGGCCCCGCTCTCGGTCAGTACGGTGTTTCCATTCCTAACTTCACGAAGGAATTCAATGAGAGAACCAAGAACGATATCGGTCTGATCATCCCCGTTATCATCACCGTTTATGCAGACCGTTCCTTCACCTTCATCACCAAGACGCCCCCTGCAGCCGTTCTTATCAAGAAGGCTTGCGGCATCGAGACTGCTTCTGCCGCTCCCAACAAGACCAAGGTTGCTAAGCTGACCAAGGATCAGGTTCGCAAGATCGCTGAGACCAAGATGCCCGACCTCAACGCCGCTTCTATCGAGGCTGCTATGAGCATGGTGGCCGGTACTGCCCGCTCGATGGGTATTACCGTAGAAGACTGATAGGAGGATTTCGTACGATGAAAATGGGTAAGAAATATAAGGCAAGCGCAGAGCTGATCGACAAGACCAAGCTCTACGACGTAGACGAGGCTGTTGCTCTCCTCTGCCAGACTGCAAAGGCTAAGTTCGACGAGACCGTTGAGCTTCACATCCGTTTGGGCGTTGACTCCCGCCACGCTGACCAGCAGGTTAGAGGCGCGATCGTTCTTCCCAACGGTACCGGTAAGACCGTTAGAACCCTTGTTTTCGCAAGAGGCGACAAGGCTGAAGCCGCTAAGGCTGCAGGCGCTGACTACGTTGGTGCTGAGGATATGGTTCAGAAGATCACGGCTGAGAACTGGTTCGAGTTCGACGTTGTTATCGCTTCTCCTGACATGATGGGCGTTATCGGCCGTCTTGGTAAGGTGCTTGGTCCTAAGGGACTTATGCCCAACCCCAAGGCAGGTACCGTTACTCCCGACGTTGCTAAGGCTGTTACCGAGGCAAAGGCAGGTAAGATCGAGTACCGTCTGGACAAGACCAACATCATCCACTGCCCCATCGGTAAAGCTTCCTTCGGCGCTGAAAAGCTGACCGAGAACCTTTCCGCTCTCGTTTCCGCCGTTATCAAGGCGAAGCCCGCTGCTGCTAAGGGTCAGTACATCAAGAGCTGCGTTCTCGCAACCACGATGGGCCCCGGCATCAAGATCAACTACGCAAAGCTGGGTTAATTCCTATATATATAATAGGTAGAAAAACACGCGACTTCATCTCGAGGGCGCGTGTTTTTTCGCGTTTTCGTGTTTTTTTACTTTAGTGTGCATTTTTTACTACTTTAAAAAAAGGCGCGGCGGCGCTTGTATTCTCCGTTTTCGTATGATATAATATGCTTGACAAAAGACCTTGCGCCCCGCAAAGGAAAGCGGAGCCATCCATCTTAGCGAAGCATCCCTTTCGCAAAGGGATTTCAAAGAAAAAGGAGTTTTTTATGCTTAAGATCAAATTGAATGAAAAGACCTATAAGGATAAGGTTTTTGCCTGCTGGATCGGAAAAAACATCGGCGGCACAATGGGCGTTCCCTATGAGGGATTACGGCAGATCAACGATATTTCGGGCTTTGCCACCGCCCCCGGCGTTGTGCTTCCCAATGACGATCTGGATCTGCAGCTCGTTTGGCTTTACGCCTTGGAGCAGAACGGACCGCTTGCCATCAACGCCAATATGCTCGGAGAGCATTGGATCTCTTACATCACGCCGCACTGGAACGAATACGGACTCGGAAAATCCAATCTGAAGCGCGGCATTCCCGCACCTATGAGCGGCGATTACGATAACGACTGGAAGAACTCCAACGGTGCTTGGATCCGATCCGAGATCTGGGCAACGGTTGCTCCCGGAATGCCCCACGTTGCGGCAAAGTACGCAATGGAGGATGCCATGGTCGACCACGGCGCGGGCGAGGGCACGTTTGCCGCGGCCTTCGTTGCGGCTCTGCAATCGGCGGCCTTCGTGCTTCCCTCCCTCCGTGACTGCATCGAGGTCGGCCTCGCGGCGATCCCCACAGAGTCGCGCATGGCGAAGAGCATCGTTTTCGTGCTGGATTGCTACGATAAGGGCAAGACCTGGAAGGATACGAGAAACGCCGTGCAGGCGCTGAATGCGGATATTGGTGACGGCTGGTTTGAAGCCCCCTCGAACGTTTCCTACGCCGTGATCGGCCTGCTTTGGGGCGAGGGCGACTTCAAAAAGAGCATGATCACTGCGATCAACTGCGGTGACGATACCGACTGCACGGGTGCGACCGTTGGTGCAACGATGGGTATTTTGCATGGAACGGCCGGCATTCCCGACGATTGGCGCGAATACATCGGTGACGAGATCATTACGGTTTCGCTCTCGCAGGGCAACAACGGAAAATGCTTCCCGAAATCCTGCACGGAGCTGACCGAGCGCGTCGTTCGCCTTGCGCCCTCCGTGCTGAACGCACACAGCACGCGCCACTCTGCTTTTGTGCCGCTCGGCTCATACACCGACCTCGACGTTTCCTTCGGAGAAACGGATGATTTCGGAACGGAGGATGCGAAGGCGCTCCTGATCTCCTTCGCCGAAAAGAAGGTGCGCCCGATCGCCTCCGATCTGCGCCCCTACACCGTTTATGAGGAAAACGTATTCATGCGCGTGCAGGCAACGCTCGACAGAGCGCCTGAGATCGCGCCCGGCGAGGAGATGAACATTCATCTCATTCTCCGCTCGAAGGTTTGCTTCGAGGACGAGGCGAGAAACGTTCTGATGCGTTGGTTCTTACCCGAGGGCTTCACCGTTAAGGGCAAAAAGAGCCTGATGCTTCACGGCTTCAACCCACACTCCGACGGAAGCGCCACGGCAGATTTCACGATCACCGCAGGTGAAAACGTGCTTGCCGAGAATCGCATCGTGCTGGAGATCCTTACGATGGGAAGAGCGACTCCTTTGTATATATCGATTCCCATTTTTGGATAATAACACCTTAGAGGCTGTCTCATTAAGAATACAACAAAATCAAGGCGAAATGTGAAAAGATAAAGCAAAAATAATATGTGAAGCGAATTCTTAATGAGAACAGCACCGTGGGGCGAACGGATTTGGAGCAGAAATTTTCGGCTGATAATTAAGCGAAGAGCATCTGCAAGCT
>JAZQTA010000063.1:0-11220 GCA_045630385.1 Eubacteriales bacterium
TCAGGGGAAGGCTTGTGTTTCATACGTCCCACGCAAGGGTATAACCTTTGTTGCCCACCCGCATAGCGGGTGGTTGTCTGTTTCGCACTTCGTGCTCAACTGCCTAAAGGCATTAAATAATATAAAAGGAGAGCATCCGAAAAATCGGATGCTCTCCTTGGTTTTTGATAGTTTTCAAGCGATAAGCCGCAGCTTACAGTTTGAAGATACCGCCGTTCTCGTCCCAGATCCAGCCGTCGCCGCCGAGATCGATTTCGGGAAGATTCCAGTCGAAGATAAAACCGGAGGAGGTGATCACGTCTTTCTTTGCAAAGGCAACGATCTCTGCCTTCGGTGCTTCATAATTCCTTTTCATTGTTTTTACCTCCTTTTTTAATTCTTCGTAAGGGTATTTACGTACGCCTGCGCGTACTGTGCGTAGTTATAAAGTGCCGCGATGTCTTCCTTGCTATCCTCTGCATCCAGAGCGTTGTAGTAGTTCTCAATGCTGTAGGTGTAGGTCTCGCCGCCAACGTGGATCTTCATCTCGCCTGCGAACTCGTTTACGTAAAGCCCTGCGAATACGACAGAGCCGCCTACAACGTTCGCACGCTCGGAGCGTCCGGTTGCCAGCACGAGGTTCACTTCCTCGCCCTCTGCGGCCGCGCCCGCGATCTCAAGCGCGATCGTGCCGGAGAGGTTGAAGCGAAGGCCGGTGAGGAGCTTATTCTCGCCCTTCTCGTAGGTAGCCTCGCCGGGAAGCTGTGCCTCGTAGCCTGCGGGAGAGGCTACGCCTGCAAGGAAGTCTGCATCGTCGGTCATTGCTCTTACGTACTCAACCATAGCGTAGGTGAGGTTATGAACGGCGCCATAATAAGCATCGGTTGCAAGGATCTTCGATGCATACGAGCCAACGCTCAAATACAGAACGTGGTCATTTTCTCCGATCGTGATAACGACCTCGACAGCCGCGTTCGCTACGTTGGGAGCGATCGCCTTGGTGATCACGTACTTGCCCTCTTCGTTTGCCGTGAGGGGGTATTCCGTGCCGCCGACGAAGATCTTCGCATCCTTCAAGCCTTCTGCAAAGAAGAGGTTCAAGCCGATCTTATCCTGGAGCGTCAGGCTCATCTTCAGCGTGTCGTTTGCAATCGCCTTCAGAGTGGCGGTTGCAACGTTTTCGCCCTCCGCTACGGTCAGGGGTTCAAACGCATAAAGGAAGTAAGTATTGATCACTACGTCCTCGTGCGTTGCCTCTGCATCAATCGCCCAATACTCGCTGATGCCAAAGCCCCAGTTTACAAGAGCCGCATTTTCAACGAGAGCCGCACCGAAGGTGTACTCCTTGCCGTCGATCGTGAGGGTTACGAGTTCGCCGGTGTATGCGATATAGCCGCCGGTCTGCGCATCGGGAGATGCAAGGCTGAAGTTGCAGTTTTCGTAGGTCACAGATACATCAAGAGCGTTCGCGATCACGTTGTAGAAGTTACAGTTTACAAAGGTGGTTGCCCTATCCTTGCCTGCATATGCGGTGAAGAGCTCGGTCGGCTCCTCGCAAATGAAGTTACAGTTCTCGATCGCTGCGGCAAAGCCCGCACCCTTAAAGATGCATGCCGCGTCCTTGACAATAAACGTGGAGTTGCGAAGCGTGGGCATATTCTGGAAGAGAGAGTTGTCGAAGATATAATTCATGCTTACGCCGTCAACCTGAATATACGTGCCTCCGATAAACGCAACACCGTTCGAGTACATCTGGGGATGAACCGCATTGTAATAGAAGGTCACGTTTTTACCATAGGTAGTGGATTTATCATTCACAGGCTCGCCGAAGTAGCCGTGACCCGAACCGTCAGTGCAAGCGATGGTCGTTGCATCACTGATATCGAACACACCGCCGGGAACGGAGGAGTACCAATATACCGATGCTTTGGTGAATACGAACGCATATCCATCCATCGTCGCCTGTTTTTTCACGTAACGGAAGGTGAAGCCGTTGGCATCGATCTTATAGATTGCGGCAACGCCCGCTTTACCAATGGTCGTCTTAGGAGCAACGAAGTCAATATCGCTATAAAGCTTGATCTCGTAGGTGTACGCACCTGCGGGGATCATAGCCGCCGAGATATCCTTCGTTACCGTTTCAGCATTGGTATAGTAGGAGATCTCGCCGTTCACGGTCACGGTAAAGTAGAGAGGTACGGTTTCGCCGGTAACAGTAAGAATTACGGTCTTTCCTGCATTTTCAAGTGCACAAACGTCAGAAACGACAACACCGTCTACCGTTGCCGTCCATACGGGATTTGCACGGTAATAATAAACATCGCCAACAAAAACGATCTTCGCATCCTCTCCAATGGTGGCATTCAAAAATGCAGAGCCTGCAAGCCAATACTCGGTGGTGCCGAACGCTTCATTTCTTACGGTCACAACGTTAGAGGGAGAATAATAATCCATCGTCTTGGCGGTAACGCCGTACACGGTGACGGAGGAATACGCCGCCAACGTACCCGCAGGTGCCTCGGGATACAGAACTGCAAGTCCTGCCGCATCGGAGGCAACGTTTTTGCCCTCGAATACGAAGGTGCAATAACCACCCTTATAGCCGGCCTTAAGAGCGCCGCCTGCAAAGGTCACGTCCTTGATCGTAACGGTGTGGGTTACCTTGGGCTCGCCCGTGGCAATCGACTCGAGATAGCCCTCGTCTACAAGAATCGTTTCGGAATTCATCGCAACGACCGTGCTGTTTTCGATACGGAAGCTCTGCTTACCGCCCCAGTATGCGCTGATGAATACGGAAACCGCCGCGTTCGTGGTAAGAATTTTTGCATTGTATACACGAACGTCACCACCGCAAGAGAAGGCAGCCGCATTGCCGTGATATACGTACGTACCGCCGTTGATACCGAGAAGCACGCCTGCAGGGCCGCTTTCATTGTTCTCGTAGCCGATCAGGATGGCGGCCTTAGAGTCGATCGTGAGGTTATCGCCGCCGTTCACGGCAAGATCGCTCGTGCCGAGAATGTAAGAAGGCGCATTGCTTATATACTTCAACGCACCGAAGATGGGCGTCTTGGAATTGTTTACGTACTTACCGCCGGGAACGGAGGAATAAAGCTTGAAGGTGCCTGCGGAAACGAAATGGAGAACGTTGTAGTTCTTCGCGCCCTCGCTCTCGCCGTAGTTCGACATCAGAATGGGCGTTGCGTCTGCTGCTACAGTCACGGTGAAGCCATTCAGATCCCAATCCACATCACCGCTCTGATCGATCTTTTGGATAGCATTACCCTTTGAATCCTTTGCATCAACAAGAGTACCGAAGAGAACACCGCTCGAAAGCTCGATATCGGTATACATTACGATCTTGACGTCAGAGAGATTATTCAGAAGCGCAACGAACTGCGCGCCGTTTTCGGCAGGAGTTGCAAGAAGCGGTGCATACTGCGTCCTTTCGCCCGCCACCTGATAGGAGAAGGCAGTTACAACGGTGTTGCCTTCAAGCACTTCAAGCTCGGTCACTGTCGTGCCAAGGAGATCCTCGGTTACCTCGGTAACACCTGCAGGAATGTAGAAGCGATCATAGGTTGCAAGATACGTACCATCTGCTTGCTTCACTACCGTGTCCGCAAGAGTGGTGTCACTGATAGGAGAAGATCCGAGCGCCCAATAAGGATGCGTTCCGTCATCCCATTCCACAGTCAGGAAGGATTTTGCGAGCACGTAGTTCACGGGATACTCTACCCCGCCTACGGTGATCTTATCGGTTACTTTGGTTTTTGCAAGATACTGCGTTTCGGTCGCATCACCAATCTTCACGGTATAGCCGTCAAGATTTGCATTCTCAAGGGAGAAGCGGCAGTTCTGATACGTGGGAATCTTGCCATTGCCAAGATCGGCTACGGGAAGAATATTTACAAAATCACAGTTTGCAAGGATGGGTGCGGAAGAAGGAACAACTCCGGCCTTCGTGGTAGCGTTACCGAGCACGGTCGTTCCGGGAACGTTGGAAATAAAAGTACAGTTCGCAATCGTCTGGAAGCCTGCATGCAGCCAGTGGATCGCAAAGGAATTCGGCTTGTTCAGAATGAAGGTTGCATTGCGGATATTTATGAACTGAGACTGATTGCCCTCATTCTCACGGCTGACCGTGATGAAGTGATTAAATTGAGAATTTGCCGTCTGGATATAAGTACCGCCGTAGATGCCGATACCGCTACCGTAAAGTGCGGTGTTAAAGAGAGTGGTTTCAACGGTGAGGTTTTTGCCGTACTGCGTCGAGTTGGTATCGCGCTCACCGAAAATACCCATACCGGCGGAGTTAGATCTCGTAAACCACTTTGCGGTGGGAGCGTAAAGCTTACCGCCGGCCGTGGACGAATATACGTAGAGAGTACCGGTATGGATATCCAGTGCAAGATTATTCGAAGCAGTGGAGAACGTAATCGTATGACCGTTCAGGTCGAGGAACGCTTTCTTTGTACCGTTTGCCACCAAAGAAACCGTGCCGGTCGCCGTAAACTTAACGTCGGCATACAAGGTCAGCGTTGCGCCGCCGTCCCAGGCGCCAAAGTACGACTGAACCTTAGCCTGATAATCGTCTGCATTGGTATAATACAAAACCGAGCCATCGGAATAGGTGATCGTGTAGTACACCTTGGTTTGCTCGCCGTCGCGCGTTACGGTCGCGTTAAGGTTTTCATCGAAGGTCGCCGTGCAAACAGGCTCGAATACAACGAAGAGCTCGTTTCCATTCTTCACCTCGTAAGAATCGGGGGTAAAGAAGGGGTGGCTTTCAACGAAGGCCTTTGCATCATCAAGCGTTTCTGCGTAGTACGTAGAGGTCGTTCCGTCATACCAGGTAACGGTCTTATAAGAAATGGCAGGAAGGAAGGTATTGGTGCCGCCCTCCACCTCGGTGCTCGTGGCAGTTACAAAGCCCGTGCCTGCACCCGCAAGAGTTCCCGTAAGTCCATAGAAGGAGCACTTGTCAAAGACCATCTTTCCGCTTTGCGAGGAGGTGAGGATCGCGGAGGAATCCGTGCCGTAGAACTTACAGTTCGTGATCATCGACGTAGCATTTCCCGCAGAGTAGTAGTTCGGAGACGTATTCTCATCGGAAAATACGGAATATCCTGCGAGCGCATAGAAGGACGCGTCACGAATAATGCTAACGCGGCGCGAAATGCTTACGAAGCCCTTGAGAGACGTGCCGGGAAGCTGATAGTAGTGGCCTCCGAAAATAGAAGCACCGCCGCCCCAGTGACCATGGAAAAGAGATTTCGTGAAAAAGCTGATATTATTCGAATACTTCGAATCGTTCGCCGTATCATTTCCGAGATAGAGCGTACCGTCATCCGATGCGTAGAAGGCATTCGTGGTGTTCGGCTGATACCAATTTGCACCGGGCACAGAGGAATAGATAAACAGCTTCGTGCCCTTTATCTCGGTGGTGCTTCCGCTATAATTATTGATAACGTTATGACCGTTCAGATCGAGTGCGGTAGGAATTCCCACGTTCTGACGAGTGGAGGGCATAAGGATCATATAGAAGTTATCCGTAACCACGTCGCTGTAAAGCTTGATCTTTATGGACTCGGTCGCCTTATTACCAAGAACTTCACGGGAGGATGCGCCGGTATTGGTACCGTCCCCTCTGTCACCCTTATTCGCGGAGGACATATATTTATCCACGTCGTTTATAAGGTGGTATACGGTAACTGCGGGAGAAGAAGTAGAGATCTTCTCTTCCGTTACGTAATAAACCTTGTTCGCACCGGAGGCAATGATTTTCTTGCCTGCCATTGCATCGGTTACGGTGAGGTCTGCAAGAGCCGCACCGTCCAAGGTAAAGCTCCAGCCCTCGGTGGCATCATCCTTAAACAGGGTGTTGCCCTTACCGTAGTAAAGTCCGTCTGTAAATGTCTTGGGGGTGATCGTTTCGCCAACGGCGAAGGTATCGGTCGCACCGTCGGGATAAACGACCGTTACTTCCTTGGCGGGCTCTTCTGCCAATGCCGCTACGGCAAAAATGCCGCAGAGCAATGCAAGAGAGAGCAACAGAAGCATGAGTTTCTTTGCGTTTCTCATAGTTTCTCCTTCTTTCTTGGCACTTATTTTACTGCGCGAGCGCCCACGCGCATATTAATGGTTATATTATACATGCGCGCGAGATATTTTTCAAGGTATATTTTGCAGAATTTTATAAATTTTACAAAAAATTCACATTTCGAGACGTATAAAAGCTATGAATTTGCTACGTGAATGCTTGAATTTACAAGGCGGCTCGCGGGGAGTATGATAGAGCGAAGCGCAGACGCCTCATCCACCGCAAGCGGTCCCCCTTTTCTCGCTGCGGCTCGGTCACGCTCGCGGAAAAACGATCCTCAATCGTTTTCTCAGACCCTCGCGCCGCTTCGCTACCCACCAAGGCGATCATACACGCCAAAGGCGCGGTGCCATGCAACACGAAACGTGTTGATTCCATACGCGGCAGAGCCGCGATGCCATACACGCCAAAGGCGTGATTTCTTTTTTTATGCGAAAGGGCATAAAAAAAGAACACAGCCCCAGCAGATGACTGTGTTCTTCTATTTTAGGAGATGAAATTACTTCACTTCTACTTCTGCGCCTGCAGCCTTGAGCTGCTCTGCGATCTTCTCGGCCTCTTCCTTGGAAACGCCTTCCTTGATTGCCTTGGGAGCAGCCTCTACGAGGTCCTTCGCATCCTTAAGGCCAAGGCCGGTGATCTCACGAGCAACCTTGATTACGTTCAGCTTGCTTGCGCCGGCATTCTTAAGGATTACGTCGAACTCGGTCTTCTCCTCTGCAGCGGGAGCAGCAGCAGCGCCGGGAGCGGCAACAGCAGCAACGGGAGCGGCAGATACGCCGAACTCTTCCTCAAGTGCCTTTACGAGATCAGCAAGTTCAAGAATAGTAAGACCCTTTACAAGGTCAAGAATCTGAGTGGTCTTTTCGTTCATTTTTATATCCTCCAAATATTTTTTAAATTGTTAGGCAGATAGCAAAATTATGCTTCTGCGGGAGCAGCAGCCTCTTCGCCGCCGTTCTCTTTGTCGATCTTCGCCTGAAGTACGTATGCAAGACCGTAAAGCGGGGACATAAGGCTTCCCATCATCTTTGCGATCAGTACTTCCTTCGAAGGAATCTCTGCGAGCGCCTCAACGCCTGCCTTATCAAGAATGCCACCATCTACAAAACCGGCCTTGATCTCAAAGCGATCAAGCTTGTCTGCAAAGGTCTTCATGATCTTAGCGGGAGCGATAGGATCGTCAGTGCCGATGGCAATGGCGGTCATACCCGAGAGGTACTGCTTCATATCACCGTAGCCTGCGATCTCGCATGCCTTACCGGTCAGAGTATTCTTCATAACGGTATACTCTACACCGGCCTTACGGAGTGCTGCACGAAGTGCAGTATCGTCCGCAACGGTAATGCCCTCGTATTTCACGAGCACGCCGGACTTCGCATCACGAATCTTAGCGGCAAGCGATTCTACGATTTGCTGTTTCTGTTCCAGAATGTTCTTGCTTGGCATTTTTCCACCTCCATAAAATTTCAATAAAAAAATCCTTTCCGGCGACAGGCATAGCAATACCCGAGGAAAGGACAAACAGAAATATTCATTTCGATCGTCTCACCTCGGCAGGAAAGCTTGCGCTTTTACCGGAACCTGCTGTCTTAGGATAACAACGGTATTATACACTATATTTTCTCAATTGTCAACCCCTTTTTGAAAAAAAGTTATTTTTTTCTGAAATCACCAATTTATTTTTCTATATACTTTGCTTTCTTCGCTTGACTTTTGTCTTTTATTGTAATATAATGAATGTAATATTATAATGAAATTTCTGAAAGGAATATTCTTATGAGCACTTTTCATCTTGTGGATCATCCTCTCATTCAGCATAAGCTGACTATTATGAGGGACAAGCACACCGCTACCAAGGCGTTCCGCGAGCTTCTCAGCGAAATTTCCATGCTGATGGGCTACGAGATCACCCGCGATCTTCCCCTCGAGGACGTTACGATCGAAACTCCCATCCAAAAGGCTACCTTCAAAAGACTTGCAGGCAAGAAGCTTGCCATCGTTCCCATTCTGCGCGCAGGTCTCGGCATGGTGGACGGTCTTACGCAGCTGATGCCTTCCGCAAGAATCGGCCATATCGGCCTTTACCGCGATCCCGACACGCATCTTCCCGTGGAATATTACTGCAAGATGCCTCCCGATATCGGCGAGCGCCTCGTTCTGATCGTTGACCCCATGCTCGCAACGGGCGGCTCTGCCTCCGACGCCATTACGATGGTGAAGAAAAGAGGCGCGAAGAACATCGTGCTGATGTGCCTCGTTTCCGCGCCCGAGGGCGTGAAGAAGGTGCAGGACGAGCATCCCGACGTGGATATTTATTCTGCCGCTTTGGATGAAAGACTGAACGAGCACGCTTATATCGTGCCCGGTCTTGGTGATGCGGGAGACAGAATTTTCGGCACGAAGTGATCCGAAAAAGGTGCATTTCGGCGAGATACGCCCTGCGGCATGAGAACGCAAGCGCTCTCGGGCTTCGCCCTGTGCGCGGTATGACCGCGCCGCCGCTGAGCAATCTGCGCTCGCGCACTTGCAAGCAACCTTGCAGACGCGCTTCGCTTGATTATCGAAAAGGATATCAAGGTTATTATATAGTGCCTCCACAAAGCGAAGTGCGTATTTGAGAAGGTATTAAGGTTGGAAAACTTCGTTTTTCCTTCCAATTTATTAAGATCCTTTTCTATCTTCGCTCGCTTCCTCTCGCAATATGTAAATATTGCTTCGGGGCGCGATCAAAGATTCTCGCACAAAATCCCCTCTTTTTCGGTTGCCTGCGTAGACGGTACATTGGGTGCGAACATACTCGGAATGATTCTTTCACGCTCGCAACGCGAGCATACAACAACCCCTCAGTCGTCATCGGCGACAGCTCCCCTCTCACAGGGGAGCATCTTTATATTGTTATAACTAATAATGAAAGGAAGTGAAGCAGATGCATGAGCTGAAGATCGGAAAGAACGATGCCGGGCAAAGACTTGACAAGTTTATTACGAAGACCTTGCATTTGCCGACCTCCCTGCTCCACAAATCGATACGCCTCAAAAAGATCAAGGTGAACCGCAAGCGCGCGGAGGCATCGCAGATGCTTATCGAGGGTGACAGCGTGCAATGTTTTCTCGCGGAGGAATTCTTCGAGGCCGTTGGGCTCGGAAACGCCGAAGGCGAAAAAGAAGGCGCGGCGCGCGACTCGCAAAAAGCAAAGGCTCTCGCCGCCATTCATCCGCGGCTCACGGTGATCTACGAGGACGAGAATATTCTTTTGGTGGACAAGCATCCCGGCGTTTCCGTGCACGAGGACGAGCACGAAAGCACGAACACGCTGATCACGCAGATCCAAGCGTATCTTTATCAGAAGGGCGAATACGATCCCGACGAGGAGCAAAGCTTTGCGCCCGCGCTCTGCAACCGTATTGACCGAAACACGGGCGGCATCGTGATCGCCGCGAAAAACGCGGAAGCGCTTCGCGTGATGAACGAGAAGATCAAAAATCGGGAGATCGACAAGTTTTATCTTTGCGCCGTGCACGGCGTGCCCGCAAAGGAAAGCGATACTCTGCGCGGTTATTTATTAAAGGATGAAAAGAAAAAGCAGGTGAGCGTTTTTGACAAAAATCCGCCGCGCGGCGCAAAGGAGATCATCACGCGCTACAAGGTGATCGCCAAGCGGCAGGACTGCGCTCTGCTCGAGGTGGAGCTGCTGACCGGTCGCACGCACCAGATTCGCGCACACATGGCGCACATTGGGCATCCGTTGCTCGGAGACGGAAAATACGGCGTGAACCGCGAGGACAAGCGCCTTGGCTACAAATATCAGGCGCTCTATTCTTACAAGCTAAAATTCTCATTCAAGGGCGAGCCGACCGCACTTGATCCTTTGAACGAAAAAGAATTTTCCATCAAAAAAAGCGATATTTATTTCACAAAAGATTTCTTAAAATAATTATTTTGACAATATTTATTTGCATTTTTCGTCATAGAGGAGTGTTTTTTTAAATGAACGAAACAAAAATCTTTGCAAGCTGCCACAATCACTCCACCTATTCCGACGGCGTTTATACGCCGGAGGAGATGATGGATATTGCCAAGGGCCTTGGCCACGGCGGCTTTATTCTGACCGACCATGACACCGTCAAGGGCACGTATTTTGCGGTACGCGCGGCACGCGAGCGCGGTATGAAATCCATGCTCGGATGCGAATTCACCACCTATCACGAGGGCGAGGGCGTGCATCTTTTGGGATTCGATTTCAACCCCGACAATAAGAAGATGCAGGAGCTTTTAGCCTTTGCATCGGGATGCCAGACGAACCGCACGCGCCTTATGTTCAAGTGGGGACAGGAGCGCGGAACGCTATCGAAGGAGATCTCCTGGCAGGACGTGCTGGACGATCATCCTTACCACGACTATTTTTGCAACAACCAGGTTTTTGAATCCTTCCTAAAGCGCGGCATCTATAAAAGAGAGGATTATCAGCACGTATTTCTCCTTCCAAACTTTTCCTACAAGCTCGGTCTTGAGGATCGCGTGAAGGAGGAGCTTGGCTACGCATATTCGGACATTCAAACCGTGGACGTGATCAAGACGATCCTTGCGGCCGAGGGCGTTCCGATCGTGGCGCACCCCGTGGATCAGGCGAAGTTTGCCGATGCCTTCGTAGAGGCGGGTGCGATGGGCTTTGAGGTGGTGCATCCCAGTCTTGGCAGAGCCGGACAGATGGAATACTTCAAGGAATACTGCGAAAAACGCAGCCTTTACAAGATGGGCGGCGCGGATCATTCCTCCGTGATCGGCGGCTATATCCAGGACGATCCGAAGTACGATTGTCCCGCTGAATATATCGGCATTTCCGAAGAGGACTTTATGAAGATCTATGAAAGAAAACTGGGATAAAAAAGATAAGATATAACGAACGAGCCTACCGCGATCTTGCGGTAGGCTCGTTTTTTGAAAATATAAAACTGCAATTCATCTCAGGGCTTCTTTGGTGTGTCAATAAGCCCTGCAAGATAATCTATAGATATATTATAAAACCGCGCAAGCGTCTTGTAATGCTGTATGGGCATTTGCCACGCGCCGCTTTCCCAACGTGCGTATTGCTGTTGCCGAGTTCCCAATAAAGCCGCGATTTCAGTTTGCGTCTT
>JAZQTA010000064.1:0-55632 GCA_045630385.1 Eubacteriales bacterium
GCGGCGGCCGCGGTTTGCTGCTGGGCGGCGATGCGCGCCAGCTCCCCTGGGTGGGGGGGGGAAACGTGCTTGCGGATCTTATCCGCAGTGAAAAAATTCCCACGGTTCGCCTCTCGGAGATCTTTCGTCAGTCGGAAAAAAGCCTCATTGTCACCAACGCGCATAAGATCAACGAGGGTGAAATGCCGAACCTTTGCGCAACGAGCGGAGATTTCTTTTTCGTTCGCAGAGAGGATGAAAGAGAGATCGCGCCCGCGATCAGCGAGCTGATCTTCCGCCGTTTGCCGAAAACCTACGGTGCCTCCATTCGGGATCGCATTCAGGTGATCACGCCCTCCAGAAAGGGAAGCGGCGGCGTTGAAATATTAAATCAAACGCTTCGTGAAGCGATGAACCCGAAAACGAGCGTGAAAAAAGAGAAGCAGCACCACGGCGTTCTTTTCCGCGAGGGAGATCGCGTGATGCAGACTGCGAATAATTATGAGATCGAATGGGAAAAGAGCGGCTACGTCGGCACGGGCATCTTCAATGGCGATATCGGCGTGATCGAGCGCATCCTGCCCATGGAAGAAAAGATGATCATCCGCTTTGATGATCGCGTGGCGGATTATCCGTTCGAAATTCTTGAGCAGCTGGAGCTTGCGTACGCAATCACGGTACATAAAAGTCAGGGAAGCGAGTATCCCGTGGTCATCGTTCCGGTGTATCCCTGTGCGCCGATGCTGATGACGAGAAATCTTCTGTATACGGCGATCACGCGCGCAAGAAGCATGGTGATCCTTGTCGGATGCGTTTCAGTTGTGGAGCAAATGGTGAGAAATGACCGCCGTATTCTGCGTTACACAACGCTCTGTGAGCGCATTGTTGAAGCAGCTGAAGCATTTGAATAAAAATCCAAAAAGCACTTGCATTTATATATTTTTTCGTGTATAATATAGAAAATGACATTTTTTGAAAGGAGAACGGCATGGTAACGAAGATCGGTCTTGACCTCGGTTACGCTAATATCACGCTTTCGGATACCGCTGCGGGAATATACCGCGAGCCCTCTGTCGCATTGATGGACAAGAATACCAGCCGTATTCTTTCACTTGGAACGGAAGCGACAGAAAAGGCTTCCGAGGGCGGCGTTCTCGTTCGTCCCTTTAAAAACGGACTTCTTTATTCAAAGGAGATGACGGGGGCCGTTATCGATAATGCTGTTTCTGCAATTCTTCCTGCTGAGAGGATCCGTGCCGTGCTCGGTCTTCCTTCTTCGATTCTTTCAAAGCAGGAGAAGGATCTATATGAAATGATGGCGGCAAGCGGTGTTTCGGAATGCTACGGTGTGCACCGAGCCATGGCGGCGCTGATCGGCGCAGGCTATTCGCCGTCTCTTTCTGCAATCTCCGTGAATATCGGAGCGAGCGCAACCGAAATTTTGGTGCTTCATAAGGGGAGCATCCTGCTGGAAAACACGGCAGAGATCGGCGGCGAGGATTTTGACCGTGCTGTGAAAAATTACATTAGCGATCAGGGAGACGTTTCGGTTTCTCTTTCGGTTGCCGCCGCGATCAAGGAGCGCCTCGGAGCGGTTTGGCAGGGCAAGCCCTCGGAAAGCCTGGATATCGAGGGAACGCTTTCCTTGACGGGAAACAGGATCACGATGAATCTGACGACGGAGGATGTCGTCGGCGTATTTGAGAAGCCGCTTTCGCGCCTGCTTCTTGAAATCGCGGACACCGTGAAGAAGATCCCCTATGACTGTGTGAAGGATATTTTTGAAAACGGCATTGTACTTTCGGGCGGCGGTGCTATGCTCTTCGGACTTGACCGTATGATCGAGCGTATTCTTGAGATTCCCGTTGTTTTGGCACCCGATCCGATGGATAGTGTCGCCAAAGGTCTTTCGCGTATTAATAATTTTCTTCCGGCGCGTATGAGAGGGCAGAATAAGGATATCACGTCCCAGCTTTCTAAGCTCTATGAAGCGCGTAATACGGAGAAAAAGTAATAAATCAAACATAAAGAAACGAGAGGGTATGGAAAATGAAGCTTAACAAGGACTCTATGGTTGTGAGAATTCTTGCGCTTTGCATGGCAGGCCTTTTGGCTGTCGGTGTCATTGCGGGCGCGGTTGCTTTTATCATTGTGAAATAAGCGATTCATCCTGCAAAAAAATGCTTTGATGAAATCTCAAAGGCACTTGCGGTAATTTTGCCACAGGTGCTTTTTGTCTGACTAAAAAACGGAAAAATACAGAAAAAGAAAAGAATTGTTTTCATATCGGAGGTTTTATGCTTCATTTTGTGAACGATTACAGCGAGGGCGCTTGCGAAGAGATCCTTCGCCGCTTGATCGAAACGAATCTGCAGCCCGAGAGCGGATATGGGTACGATAGCTTCACGGCATCGGCAAAGGAAAAGATCCGCGAGGCGTGCGCCACGCCACAGGCGGGCGTATATTTTCTCGTTGGCGGCACGCAAACGAATAAGGTTGTGATCGATTCGCTTCTCGCACCCTACGAGGGGGTTCTCTGTGCCGCAAGCGGGCACGTCGCTCTGCACGAGGCGGGCGCGATCGAGCATTCCGGTCATAAGGTGCTGCCGCTTGCGCATAAAAACGGAAAGATTGCGGCAGAGCAGGTAGAGGCCTACGTTCGCGATTTTTTTGCAGATCCCACGTATGCGCACATGGTGCATCCCGGTATGGTTTATATCTCGCATCCCACCGAGTACGGAACGCTTTACACCAAGGACGAGCTGACCGCTCTTTCCAAGGTTTGCCGTGAAAGAGGGCTTCCTTTATATCTTGACGGTGCGCGCCTCGGTTACGCGCTGGCCGCTCCCGAAAGCGATTTGTCGCTTGCGGATATCGCAAGGCTGACGGATGCCTTTTATATCGGCGGAACGAAGGTTGGCGCTCTGATGGGAGAAGCCGTCGTTTTTCCGAAAGCGGAGCCAAAGGGCTTTTTCACGCGTGTGAAGCAAAACGGCGCATTGCTTGCCAAAGGCCGCTTGACCGGGTTGCAGTTTGATACGCTCTTTACGGACGGGCTTTATTTCCGTTTGGGCGAAAACGGTATCAGGACTGCGCGCCGCCTGCGTGAGATCTTCAGGGAAAAGGGATATAAATTCTTTATTGATTCGCCAACGAATCAGACCTTCGTTATTCTGGAAAACGAGAAAATGCAGGCGCTTTCGTCCTCGGTTCGCTTTGATTATTGGGAAAAATATGATGAAACGCACACCGTCGTGCGCTTTTGCACAAGCTTTGCCACGCGCATGGAGAGCGTAGAAGCGCTGGCGGCGCTGATCTGAAAAGGAGAGAATGTCATGCAGATGCCGAAAAAGGGAAAATATCGCCATTACAAGGGCAATGAATATGAGCTGATCGAAATTGCAAATCATTCCGAAACCCTGGAGAAAATGGTGGTCTATCGCGCGCTATATGGAGAAGGTGCGCTTTGGGTGCGCCCGCTCTCTATGTGGAGCGAATCCGTTGAGGTAAACGGAAAAAGCGTTCTTCGCTTCACTTATATCGGGGAGTAGATAAAAAAATTATATTCACGGTCAAAAATCGTCTTGCGCGTACGGCCGTTTTGTATTATAATCTCTGTATAGACTCAACACTTTGATAAAGAGAAAGGGACACCAATGAAAAGATTTATAAAAGAGCATGAAAAGCGCCGCTCCGTACCTTTAGACGGACTTTGGCGTTTTATTACCGATAAAGAGGATAGGGGCGTTTCGCTCGGCTACGAAAAGGGCTTGCCCTGCGAGGCGAAAAGCACCTACGTCCCCTCCGTCTTCGCCTCCACCCCCTCGCTCCTCGGCTACGAGGGCGTTTGCTGGTATGAGCGCCGCGTATTCATGGAGAAGGGAACGGTGCGCTTGCACTTCGGCGCGGTGATGACGGAATGCGCCGTCTATCTCGACGGAGAGAAGATCGGCGCGCACTACGGCGGTTTTTGCGAGTTTGAGCTTCTTGTGAATATCGAAAGCGAGGGCGAGCATCTTCTCGTTGTTTCGGTGGATAACCGATTTGATGCGCATTCCATTCCGCAGGCGGTGGTGGATTGGTATCATCACGGCGGTATCACGAGATCCGTAACGCTTGAGTATCTCTCGGGTATCTCGATCCTCTCAAATCACATGCATTACACGCTGAATGAGGATCTTTCCTGCGCAAGCGTTTTCTTTGAGCTTTCGCTTTACAATGCCGAAGCCACCGCGCTCAGCACCGATCTTTCGGTTTCCCTCGATGGCGAGGCGTTGATTTCCGTTCCCGTCTCTCTTGCCGCAGGGGAAGAGAAAACCGTCACCACCGAAGCGGTAACGGTAAAGAATATCCGTCTTTGGGATCTCGGCCGTGCCGAGCTCTATGCCTTAAAGGCGGAAACCGAAACCGACGATCTGTTTGACCGTGTCGGCTTCCGTAAGATCGAAACGAAGGGCTATCAGATCCTTCTGAACGGTAAGCCTATGATGATCAAGGGCGTAAACCGCCATGAGGAGCATCCCGATCTCGGCTTTGCCTTCCCCGAGGCTATGATGGGAAGAGATATCGAGCTGATCGAGGATATGGGCGTGAACTCTATCCGCGGCTCGCATTATCCGAACGCGCGCCCCTTCCTCGACCTTCTTGACGAGCACGGAATCTGCTTTTGGTCGGAGATCCCCTTCTGGGGCGTGGGCTTTGAGCCCGAAACCGTTGCCGATCCCATCGTCGTTTCGCGCGGTCTTGAAATGATGCGCGAAATGATCAAGTATTACTATAACCATCCCTCGATCCTTATCTTCGGTATGCATAACGAAATGCCCACCGATACCGAGCCTACCTTGGAGCTGACGAAGAAGCTTCACGCGATGCTGAAGGAGAAGGGTGGCAACCGACTGACCGTCTTTGCCTCGCATAAGCCTCTTTCGGACATCTGCTTTGAATACACCGATCTTTACTGTATCAACGATTATCACGGCTGGTACAGATATGATCTCGAAGGAACGGCAGATTTTGTAAAGGAGATCGAGGATCGCATCGACGCGGTGGGCCTTCCCGCACGTCCGATGATCATGAGCGAATTCGGCGCCGCTTCGATCTACGGTAAAAGAGATTTTGATACCGAGATCTGGTCGGAAAATTACCATGCAAATCTCCTCGATTATTGCATCCGTCTCTTCTTTGCAAATCCGAAGTTTGGCGGCTGCTATATCTGGCACTTTGCGGATGCGCGCACCTCATTTAAAAATCTGAATCGCGCCCGCGGTTTTAACAATAAAGGTATCTTTAACGAGTACAGAAAGCCGAAGCTTGCGTACGATGCTGTGAAGAAGGCCTATCACGAGCTTTAATGGAGCAGTGCGCTTTCGTGCAATTTGAAAAAACATAAAAATGGTAAAAATCAAAGAAAGGGAGCATAACGGTGCAATACGTTCTAAAAGATTTTGAAACCGCCGTTGCGGTTGAGCAGATCGCGAATATCCATTATTTTGAATTTACCGATGAATATAAAACGCATTCCGATTCGCACGATTTTTGTGAGCTCGTCTATATTGATAAGGGGTCGCTCGCCATCGTGAGCGAGGGCTTTTCAGGCACTCTCACGGATGGGCAGATTTTGATCCACCGTGCAGGCGAGGCGCACAGTCTTTCATGCGCGGGCGGTCTTGCACCCGGTGTTATCATCATCGGATTTTCTTGCACCTGCTCTGCTCTTACGCCCTTCAGCCAAGCGCCGACGGTGCTTTCCGCGAAGGAAAAAAGACTTCTCTCCGAAATCCTGAAGGACGGTATGTCGGTCTACGCGCCGCCGTACGATCTGCCGAATACGGATATGAAAAAGCGAGACTTTTATCCCTTCGGTGCGGATCAGCTTCTCAAAAATCATCTTGAGGAGCTTCTCATCTCGCTCATTCGCCGTCAAAAGGACGAAGGCATCTTCCTTGACGTCAGCGATAGCGGAAATACGGTCGTTTCGCATATCACCCAGTACATCAACGAGCATTTTACGGAGCGTATCACGCTTGATAGCCTTTGCTTTCTCTTCGCCACGAATAAAACCACGGTTTGCCGCGAGTTCAAGCAGGAGCACGGAAAAACTGTGCTGGAGTATATCAACGCCTTGAAGATCAAGGAAGCCAAGCGCCTTCTTCGTATGCAAAAATATTCCGCCACCGAGGTTTCCGAAATGGTCGGTTATAGCTCGCTTCATTATTTTTCCCGCGCCTTCAAGTCCGTCACGGGGCTTTCGCCGAAGAAATATCTCGAAACCGTCCTTTCAAAGCTTGAAACAGAAAAATAATTTTTATAATAAACAAGGCAATGCAAAACCGATCTTGGCGCTGCATTGCCTTGCTTTTTTTATTTAGTCCAGATAAAAATACCACATATCGTATCTGTCTGCTCTCTTTTTCATCACCTTGCGAAGCTTTCCTTCCTTGTGCATACCCCAGAGTACCATATAGGAAAGCTCGGCGTAGGGCTTGAAAAGCGTATTTCCCTTGTAGAAAACGCAATCCGAGTTGATCTCGTGCCAGATCGGCTTCCATTCGGTTTCATACATTTTTTCAAGATCCCAAAGATTCTTTGGGCTGTCCTTCTGTCCCTTCAGATAGGCTTCGGTCAGATCGTACGCCTTTTTATAAATATCCGCCGTGATCAGCTCCATGTGCATATTCTTGATGCGATGGCGCGTTACGGAGAATTCACCCGCCGTCACGGAGGAAACAACGCCCTCGGGTGCGCGGATCACGGTGTCGAAGCGGATATCCTCGGGGAAGCCGAATTGCGTGGTCGCGATGTAGCTTTCTCCGTCAACGAGGCCGATGCTCATCGGTCTGTCGAGCTTTGCGATCGCGATCTTGTCGGGCTCGTTTTTGGAAAGGGCAATGGAAACGACGCCGTTGGGGCGCTCGCCGAATGCCTCTGCCATCGCTTCGCAGATCGGCATGCCTCTCTCCATAAATTCGCCCACGCGGATCGCATAGGATTCCGTACCGTGGTAGACGCGTCCGTCAGGCAGGGCAAAAAGCGCGTTCGGGTCGCTTCCGTAAATCGTGCTTTTCGGGATTCTGCCCGCCGCATAGTGCGCATTCATAAAATCGTGCGTGATCCTTTTATATTCGTCAGTGTTGGTGGTAGAAAACGTTCCGTTTGCCACGAGTGCAAGCGAGTCCGCAAAATCCGTGAAGGGATGCATCTGGCATTGGATCTCTCCGCCGGGGCGCGAGTGCGCGATACCAACCGTGCCGGGGAAATTCAAGGCGTCCGTTTCTCGGATCAGCGTATCCACGTCGCCCACCACCTTGGCGGTGTAAAGAATACCGTTATGCACGGTTGCAATGCCCGTGCCGGCGCTGCCGTCGTAATGCTCCTGGCGGCGGATCATGTCAAGAAGAATGGGGGCGGCTTGTTTTTTGCCGATATAGCCTGCAATATTACACATGAAGTCTACCTCGCGTAAGGTTTTTCTTAATTATATCACGAAAAAATAAAATGTCAAGGGAAAAGTCAAAATCCTTCCGCCGAAAAGGCAGAGAAGGCATCCAGCACCGCGTCGCGATTTTCCTCGCTGTATTCGATCTCCTTGGAAAAATCCTTTGCCGCCTCGGCAATCTCCGAGAGCGTTTGCCGCCCCTCGGATTCGCAAAGCGCGGCGACTATCGCCGTAGCAAAAACGGCAAGCCCGATCGGCGCCGTCACGTCGCCCTCGGCGGCGTAGGTAAGAAAGTACCGATAGATAAAATAGGAAAGGATCTTTGAGAGCATCATTTCTTTTTCGCGTGTCATTTTCGGAGCGGGTAGATGCTCGCACCGCGCCTTCCATGAAGGGGAAAGAGGATCAAGTCCGAGAAGGATCTGTTTGTATCCTTCCATCCTCTCTTCCGTAAAGAAAGGGACGAATTCATCGGTTTTTTCGCAAAATGTAAATGTTTCTTTGCTTATATCGGCATTTTCAATGAAATTTTGCAGCCTCGTTCCATATTCTGTGAGAGTAAAAAGCTTCTTCTCCAAAGAGATTTCGTTGTCCAAAATGCACTCTTGCATCTTTTCTCTTTGTGCAAAAAGGAGCGAGAAAAGTGCCTCGTCGATCTCGCCGCCTGCATCCTCCTCGCGCATCTCTTCCGTATAGAAGCGAGCATCCTCGCTTTCAAGGATCAGCCGCGCCGCGCTCTCGCAGGCAAGGCTCACGCCCCATTCGCAGATGCCGCCGTAGTAGTTATAAAAGCGCGGATGCTCGCGGCAAATATCGCAAAGCGCGTCCTCTCCCGCCTCGCATATAATGCGGCAGAGTCCGCTTTCGAGAAGATGCGGGCAGCGCCCGTTTTCCGTGAGGCGAAAGCATCCGTCCTCGGAGAGGCTCTTCCTTATATCCTCGTAAAGTGCGCCCGTTCCGTTTTTATATTTTTTGAGTGCTTCCTCGTCTGCGTATATTTCCCAGCCGATACAGCAGCTGTCGCGGCAATCCGAGGCGATGCATTTGAAATTTTCCGTATATTTCGGTGCTCTGTAGATCATGATTTTTCCTTATTTTATAGGGAATGTATAAGGGCTTGCGGCCGAGATCGGCGCGTCAAGCCCTGTTTTTTTTTGTATTAAGCGCGTGTGTAAACGCAGTTGCCCTTAACGAAGGTCTTTTCGATTTCGATATCGTCATTGAAGATCAGAATATCGGCGTCAAAGCCCTCCTTCAGCTCTCCGATGCCCTCCAGTCCGCAAATGCGCGCGGGTACCTTCGTTGCCATCTTCACAGCTTCGGTCAAGGGAAGCTCTGCGAGCCTTACCATGTTGCGCACGAGTCTGTCCGCGGTCGCAACGCTGCCCGCAAAGGCGGTTCTGTCGGGAAGCTTTGCCACGCCGTCCTCGATGATGATCTCCATGCCGTTTTCCGCGCTTCCGATGATCGAAGGACCCTCGGGCATGCCTGCGGCACGGATCGAGTCAGTCACGAGGGCAACGTTGTCCGTGCCCTTGATCTTCGTGATTAGCTTCAGAAGCGAGGCGGGCAGATGGCATCCGTCCGCAATGATCTCCACGGTCATGTCATCGTTGAGATATCCCTCCTCCACGATGCCCGTGTAGCGGTAAGCGTTCTTTCTGTGCACCATGCTACAGCCCGAATAGAAGTGTGTCACGTGCGTAAAGCCCCATGCAAAGGCATCGCGCACCTCCTTATCCTCCGCATCGCTGTGACCGATGCAGGGAAGGCATCCCTTTTCGATCGCGGCACGTGCAAAGCTCTCGCCGCCCGCAAGCTCGGGAGCGGCGGTCCAGCGCAGAATGCGGTCGGAAAGCGCGAAGATCGCGTTATATTCCTCGGGATCGAAAACGCGCAGGTGTCTTGGATCCTGTGCGCCTGCCTGCGATGCCGCGAAGTAAGGTCCCTCCAGGTGCACGCCGGGCATATACGCGCCGTGCGTCTTGGAGTCCTTCACGCGCTCGTAAGCCTCAATGGCACGCTTCAGATCCGCGTAATTTGAGGAGGTAATGGTTGGAAGCACGGTGGTTGCGCCGTGCGTCGCCTGAAATGCGGTCGCCGCAAGGAAGGCCTCCTCCGTGCCGTCAAGGAAATCGTATCCGGCCGCGCCGTGGGTATGCGTATCCACGAAGCCGGGAGAAACGAACATTCCCTTCGCGTCGATCACCTCGTCTGCCGCAAGCGTATCCTTCGTGATCGCAAGGATCTTCTCACCCTCGAAATAGAGGGTATAGCCCTCGAGGATCTTCTCGCCCGTAATAATTTTTCCGTTTTTAATCGCGTATTTCATATCATTTCTCCGAATATCAGATCTCGGGCACGGTGATGGAGATCTCCTTGTCCTCGGTGAAGGAGCGGATGGTCGCATCGATCAGCGCCACGGGGTATCTCAAATAATCCAGCGTTCTGTCCACCTTGCCGGTCTTGATCGCATCGAGGAAGGGAACGAGCTCGTCGTTGTATTTTGCCGCACCGAGATCGATCTTGGGTGCAAAGGTCTTCTGATCCTTGCCGTAGATCGTCACGGCGTAGTCACCGCCGTAGAATGCGTTGACGGTGAAGGTATCGTACTTGTAGATCGCGCTCACGCTGTCCGCGTTCTTCACGGCGCGCACGCTTTTAACGTCCGTACCGAAAACGGTGAGCATCATCTCTGCAAGGTGCTGGGTGTAGAACCAGAAATCGCCGTAATCGTTCACCATGTTCACGGGTGCGCTCACCGCGCCGCCAATGGCGAAATCGGGATTTTCAAGCATGAATTTCTTTGCTTCCTTGATTCCTGCGGTGTAGTAAAGCGTAGAGCCGCCGGTCACGGTGCTTCCGTACTTCTTCTGAAGTCTTGCAACCTCCACGAAATCCTCAATGGATGCCGTGATGGGCTTATCCAGCCAAACGGGAATGCCTGCCTCGAGATATTTTCTCGCGTACTTCAAGTGATCGCCGCCGTGGCGCGCGGTCACCATGACCGCATCGGCCTCTCCGAGAAAGTCGTCGTAATGCTCGGCATAGCGCGTGCAGGAGCAAACGCCCGCAAGGCGCTCCATGCCAACCTTCACGTCCTCGCGGCCTGCCTCGCCGTAAAAGCCGATCAATTCAAAATCGGGGAACTGCTTTTCGCCCTCCTTGGGAGCAAGCGCGGCGGCAAAGCTCCATGCGTGGCTGTTTTCGATACCTAAAATAGCAATCTTGATCATAATTTTTCTCCTTAATCTCTTCCGAGAAGCTTTAATAAATTTTCCATGCAAAGGCAGCTGGGGGCGTATCCGCCGTCCGAAATCGCAGAGCCCTTGGGATTTTTGAGGGTTTTTTCGTCAATTTCTCCCGCGATGCGGTAATGCGTTTCCAGCATGATATCGCCGTCGTAGCCGATCTCCTTCAGCTTGCCGAAGATGCCCTTGTAATCCACGGCGCCCTCGCCCACCGCGGTGGCAACCGTCTCGCCGTTTACTCGCTTTGCATCCTTGATATGTACGTGGCCGAGCATATCCTTGATGGCAAGATAGCCGTCGGGGTAGGGGATCTCGTCGGTCGCGTAAATGTTGTTGCCGGGATCGTAAAGCGCCTTGAAATACGGGCGGTCCACACAGCGCACAAGCTCTGCGATATCGGCACAGCAAGCACTGTTCGTGGTCGGCTCGGATTCGATCAGGATCGTAACGCCTGCCGCCTCCGCCGCCGCGTAAGCCTCCGCATAAGCCGCCTTGATCATCTCGCGCGTCACGCTCTCGTTTTTGAGGAAGTCAAAGCAGCGGATCTTTTTTGCGCCGAGAAGCTTCGCGAAGCCGAGAAGCTTCTTGAATTTTTCGGTATGAATTTTTATATTCTCCTCGGAATATTCGCATTTGAACATCGGGGAGGAGATTGCCGTCACGGGAATGCCGTAGCGGTCGGAAAGCGCCTTGATCGAGAGGATATCCTCCTCGGTATAATCAAAGGGCCCCTTTTCGTAAGCGGAGCGAAGCTCCACGCAGTCGAGTCCGTAGTCCTTCGCAAAATCGAGAGCCACCGCGAAATCCTGCGAAACCTCGTCGGTAATCACGCCTAAACGCATAGCACTATCTCCTTATTTCAGCTCTGCCGCGCTGTCCGCGTCGCAGTAAAGAATGCAGTTTTCGCTCTTGCGCATGATCGTAGCGGGGCATTCCTCGCCGATCGCGCCGTTCACGGTTCTGTTGACAGCCCATGCCTTCGTCGGTGCGGGGACGACACAGAACTTATAGGTTGCGCTCATCAGCATGGGAACGGTCAGCGTCAGGGCGTATTTCGGAACGAGCTCGAGCTTCTCGAAGCATCCGTCGTTCACCTGCTGCTGGCGGCACTTTTCGTCGAGCGAAACCGCCTTGACGAGCTTATCGTCGTTAAAATCCGCAACGTGGGGATCATTGAAGGCGATGTGTCCGTTCTCGCCGATACCCATGCAAACGATATCGATCGGATGCGACCTCAGAAGTGCGCTGTAGCGTGCGATCTCGTCATCCTTATCTGCACCGGCGTTGATGAGGTTCACGGAGCCGAAGGGCTTCAGATCGAAAATGTGTGCCTTCAGGAAATTGGAGAAGCATTGCGGTGCCTTGGGATCAAGGCCGATGTATTCATCCATGTGGAATGCGTTGATGCGGCCCCAATCGATGCCCTCCTCCTCGCAAAGATGCGCGAGCATATCGTTCTGCGAGGGCGCGGCGGCAAAAATCATATTGATCTCGGGCTTTTCCGAGAGAAGCGCGCGGATGCAGCGAGCCACGTCCTTTGCGGCGGCCGCACCCATGAGATCTCGGTTCTCGAAGATCTTCACGCTGAGATTATCTTTTTCAAAGCTTTTCATGTTTTATTACTCCTTTGGTCGGGATAGATTACTTTAATTATAAAGTATATTTTTATAAAATGAAATATCCAATCTTAACTATTCCATTTCCAAAACACACTTTTTTGACGCAAAAAAACTCTTATATCAAAATTGTACCAAAAAATATCAAAAATGTCAAATCAAAAAAACGGCATGTTAAAAAAAGAGATACGGGATGTTTATTTTCGGTTTATAATCGTTTGTTATATTTTTATAAAAGGATAAAAATATATAAAAGACAAAAAGGAGAAGGCAATGAAGAAAAAGCAAAAGCTGCGCCGTCTGTTGCGCCGCCGCGTATCCGTTCTGATGATGATTTTTTTGCAGATCGTTTTCCTCGTTCTTTTGATGGTAGAGGGGGCAAAGCGGCCTTGGCTTGCGATTTTCATGTGGGGAATTTCCGGTATTGTTATCGTGCATATCTTGCTTCATCGCTCTAAGCGTGTGGCAATTTTGCCATGGGTGATCCTCGCGCTTCTTTTTCCGGTTTTCGGCGGTCTTTTTTATCTTGTTTTTCACATGGAGGCTTCCTCGCGTTTTATTCGTCACGGCGTTCGTGCTCTTTCGGCGCGTATATCCGTGCCGCGTGAGGAGGGAGCGGAGGCCCTGCCCGTGCCGGATCGCTATCAGCGCCTTGCGCATTATCTGTGCGAGGCCGGCGGATATCCCGTGTACGGTGAAACGGAGGCAGTCTATCTTCCGTCGGGTGAGGAAATGCTGAATGCGCTTCTTCGCGATCTGCGCGCGGCGCGCCGTTATATCTTCCTTGAATTTTTCATCATCGAAGACGGTGTTATGTGGGGGCAGATCCATGAGATCCTGAAGGAGAAGGCGTCCGAGGGGGTGGAGGTTCGCTTGATATACGATGATATCGGATGCTTTTTGCGCGTTGTGCAGGATTTCAAAAGCGAGATGTCCCGCGAGGGGATCGAGTGCCGCGTTTTCAATCCGTTCCGCCCGATCTTTTCCTCCTTACATAATCACAGAGATCACAGAAAGATCGTGGTGATCGACGGAGAGATCGCCTTCACGGGCGGCGTAAATCTCGCGGATGAATATATCAACGCGGTCGAGCGCTTCGGGCATTGGAAGGATGCGGCCGTGCGCCTTTCGGGCAATGCCGCGCTTTCGATGTGTGCCATGTTCCTTGAGAGCTGGAGCCTCTGCCGTGAAAAATCGGAGGATGCGTCCGTTTATCTTCGTCCCGCCGAGGGAAGAGCGGCTTCAAGGGTGCTTGTCCAGCCCTATGCCGATTCGCCTTTGGATGATGAGCCGATCGGAGAGCGGGTGTACGTATCCGCTATCTCCGTCGCGGAAAAAACGCTTTATATCACAACGCCGTATTTCGTGGTGGACGATACGGTGGTGAAGGCGTTGCTCCTTGCGGCGAAAAGCGGTGTGGACGTCCGTATCGTCACGCCGCACGTTTATGATAAGCGGATCGTCCATTTGGCGACGAGATCGTATTATAGCGAGCTGATCCGCGGCGGCGTTCGGGTGTATGAATACGAGCGCGGCTTCATTCATTCCAAAACTCTGGTAGCGGACGGCGCGCTTTCCGTGGTGGGGACGACGAATTTTGATTATAGGAGTCTATGCCATCATTTTGAATGCGGCACGGTGTTGTACGGCAAAGAGATCGCCCATGCGCTCGAGGAGGATTTTGCGTCGGTGCTTGCCGTGAGCCGAGAGATCACGCTCGCGGATTGCAAAACGGGATTTTTTGCCCGCCTTCGGGATAATTTTCTCAGAATTTTCGCCCCGATGCTGTAAAGGGTTTGAAAATTCGGCGATTTTTTGTTATACTATATAAAATGCCGTGAGAAGTCGTGTAGGCTCTCGGAAAGGATGAAATATGTTTCGGATTCTCGTTGTTGATGACGATAAAAATACGCGCTTTTTCATAAAAGAGGCACTTTTGCTCGAGGGCTACGAGGTGTTCACCGCAGCGAACGGAGAGGAAGCGCTTACAGTGTATGACAGAGAATATATTGATCTCGTGATCGTGGATATCATGATGCCGAAAATGGACGGCTATGCCTTTACCCGTGCCTTGCGCGAAACGAACAAGGATCTGCTCGTGCTGATGATCTCCGCAAGACAATTGCCGGAGGATCGAAAAAAAGGATTTATTGCGGGGATAGACGACTATATGTCAAAGCCCATTGATCCCGAGGAGCTCGTCCTGCGCCTGCGCGCGCTTCTGCACCGCGCGAGGCTCGCCGAGAGCCGCCGTATCACGGTCGGAGACGTGACGGTGGATTACGACAGCTTTACCGTTACGGGACATGGAAAGACGGTGGAGCTTCCGCAAAAGGAATTTTTGCTTCTGTATAAGCTTCTTTCGCATCCGGGCAAAATTTTCACGAAGATCCAGCTCATGGATGAGATCTGGGGGCTGGAGTGCGAAACGGGCTGGGAAACCGTCACCGTGCATATCGGTCGCCTCCGCAAGCGCTTTGAGGGCTGGGAGGAATTTTGCATCGAGAACGTGCGAGGGCTCGGCTATAAGGCGGTGAAGCGGGTATGAGAGAGAATAAAAGGCTTCTCGATGACAAGAGAACGCGGCGGCAGATGCGCTATGTGATCATTCTTTTTTCCTTCAGTCTGATCGTTTTTTCGCAAGCGGTCGCCACGGTGCTCCAATATCTTTTGTTTCGCTTCGGTATTATACGAAATGCGAATTTGACCTTTTTTCAATCGGCGTTGCTGGTTGGCGGCGTCAGCGTGATCGTAGGAACGCTGCTTTCCTGGTTTTTCGGGCGTTACGTTTTGCGTCCCTTTGACGCGCTTTTGCGCGGAATGTCGGAGCTTTCCGCAGGGAAATACCGCACCCGTCTTTTGGAGCGCCCCGGTATGTATCTGCGCGCGTATAAAACCTTTAATGCGCTGGCAAAGGAGCTGGAAAGCGTTGAAATTTTGCGCTCGGATTTTGTCAATAACTTTTCTCATGAATTTAAAACGCCGCTCGTATCCATGCAGGGGCTTGTTTCGCTGATGCGGCATAAGCAATTGCCCGAGGAAAAGCAAAAGGAATATTTAGCGATCGTTGAGGAGGAGCTTTCGCGCCTCTCGATGATGACGACCAACGTCCTGCACATGACCAAGCTTGAGTCGCAGGGGATATTGACGAACGTTGCGCGCTTCAATCTTTCCGAGCAGCTGCGCACCTGTATTTTGCTTTTTGAAAAGGCGTGGACGGATAAGGCGCTTTCGCTGTCCATTGATATGGAAGAGGCCATGATCGACGCAAACGAGGATTTTCTGAAGCAGGTGTGGCTGAATCTGTTGGACAATGCGATTAAGTATTCTCCCGACGGCGGTACGCTCGGGCTTTCTCTTTCGGCGGCGGAGCACGCCGTTACCGTTCGTATATCCAATGAGGGCGAGCCGATCCCCGAAGAGGAGAGGGAAAAGATATTCATGAAATTCTATCAGATCGGTGCCCCCTCCAAAAGGAGCGGAAACGGCATCGGGCTTTCGGTCGTCAAGCGTATCGTAATGCTGCACGGCGGAAGTGTGGAGGCCTTGTGCGAAGGAGCGCGCACGGTGTTTGAGGTCGTGCTTCCGATCGCGTGAAAAAACACCTTGATCTGTCAAAAAACTATTGCAATCATAGGAAAAATGTGTTACAATAAATGCATCAATTAAATGAAACGAGGACTTTTTTCATGGATATGAAAAAATATTACGATTTGTTCACCTCCGAGCTGAAGGACAGCTGTATTCCTTTCTGGCTGAAATACGGTCAGGATAAGGAAAATGGCGGCGTGATCACCTGTCTTGACCGCTTCGGAGAGATCTATTCCGAGGATAAGAGCGTATGGATGCAGGGGCGTTGCGGCTGGATGTTCTCCTACCTCTATAATAATTTTGATAAAAATCCCGAGTATCTTGCGTTCGCAAAGAGCTGTATTGATTTTGCAAAGAAAAATTGCATTGACGGGGACGGAAGAATGTACTTCACCGTAACGAAGGACGGCCGCCGTCTGCGCAAGAGAAGATACTGGTTCTCCGAAACCTTCTATATCATCGCCAATGCTGAATATTTCATGGCGACGAAGGATGCGGCCTATCTTGCCGAGGCCGTGAAGTATTACGATTTCGTTCTCGGTATGTACCGTGACGGTGAAAGCGATCCTTATAAGATCACCCCGAAATCCTTTGCGGAAACGAGAGATACAAAGTCCCTTGCTTGCCCCATGATCATCCTGAACGTGACCGCCATTATGCGCGATGCGGATAAGGAGAGGGAAGCGTACTATACGGATATCATCACGGGACTCATCGAGGATATCAAGGCGTTCCATAGCGAGGAGTTTGGTGCGATGTTCGAGTGCATCGGAGCGGACGGAAGCTTCCTTCTTGACAGCGCCACCACCCGCGTGATCAACCCCGGTCACGATATTGAATGCAGCTGGTTCATTCTCGAGGAGGGACTGAAGAGAGGGGATAAGGAAATTATCGCCTTTGCCGAGAAGATATTCCTTGAAGCGTTTGAGCGCGGATGGGATAAGGAATACGGCGGCATCCTCTATTTCAAGGACGTCCTCGGAAAGCCCGTCGAGGCATACGAGCACGATATGAAGCTTTGGTGGCCGCACAATGAAACCGTGATTGCTTCGCTGATGTTCTATAAGGCAACGGGCAAGGAGATCTATGCAGAGATCTTCGAGAAGACCGTGAAATACGCGTGGGAGCATTTCTCCGATAAGGAGTACGGCGAGTGGTTCGGCTATCTGCGCCGTGACGGAAAGCCCACCGAGCCGCCCTGCAAGGGCCATACCTATAAGGGTCCCTTCCACGTCATGCGTATGCTTGCAAAGTGCATTCCTCTTCTTAAAGACTGAAATTTATTTTCAGTTTAGATTCATCCTGTATACTGTGTCCGCATCCATCGATTTTTGTCGAATGGGATGCGGGCATTTTTTTGCCCTCGTCATTGTATAAATGTTTTTGGAGGTGCAGTATGAATCCGAACAGAAAGAATTGGTTTAAGATGTATGCCGGGCTTTTGAAGAAAACGAAGAAGCCCTCACACTTCGTATATCTTGGCGAAGAATTTTCGGGTAGCTCCGTGATCCTTTCCAACCACGTCGGAACGGCGGGGCCGCTTTCCTTCGAGTTGTTTTTGGATCAGCCCACGCGTTTTTGGGGCGCGCATGAAATGAATAGCAGTCTTGGCAGTATGTATAAATATCAAAGCGAGGTTTTTTACCACGAAAAAAGGGGCTGGAATCTCTTTGGCGCCAGGATGTTCTGCCTTTTGGCATCTCCGCTGACTTGGATCTTTTACCGAGGCTTGAATTTGATCTCCACCTATCACGATATGCGCCTCGCGCATACGCTTCGTGAATCATGGGAAGCAATATCCGCCGGCATGAACGTCGTGATCTTTCCCGAGATCTCGGATAAGGGATATCTCGATGTCTTGGAGGGCTTTCACGGCGGCTTTGCTCTTCTTCTTGAATTTTGTCAAAAGCGCGGCGTAGACGTGCCGATCTTCGTGACCTACTATAATAAAGAAAATCAGGCACACGTGGTGGATAAGCCCATTCTCTTTAGCGAGCTTTCCAAAAAATATCCGTCGCGCGAGGAACAGGCGGCATATCTTTGTGCGCGGTGCAATCGCATGGGAGAGATATCGCGTATGCTCGGAGAGGGATACTCGCTCCCCGAGGATCTTCCCGAAGCGGCGGATGCGAGCCGCCGCCAAGCTGTCACACAATAAAAAACGGCCACGATACAGAGCGAGGATGCGATCAAGCGGCATCTTCGCTCTTTTCATTAAAGCCCGATGCGGTCGGCTGTTTTTCAAACTCGTTTGAATGCATTTGTTCCTCGTTCAAATAACTTGACACTTAAAAAAATGTGTTGTATAATTATAATAAGCGCATGTAAAATAAAATATAAATCTAAAAGGAGGATTTGTCGTGCGAAAAAGAGTAAAGCCTGTACCTCTTGTGTTTTATTTTAGCCTTGGATTTTTTATCCTCGGCGTTGTTTTTTCTTTTATTTATCGAAAAAGTTCCGCCTTTGCGGGCTTTATCAATGATACGTTTGCGCATGGTTTCCGATTTGTTTTGGGATCCGTCACGCGTGCCGTCCCATTTTCCATCGCGGAAATGCTTCTTTTCTCGATCCCCCTGCTGGCGGTACTTGCCGTGATCATTTCCTTTCGCTATGCTTATACGGCGACACGGCGCGTGCGCATGCTATGCATCATCCTTTCAATCTTAATGCCCTTGTATCCGCTTTATATGCTTACGCTTGCACCGGGCTATCACGCGCCGACGCTGGACGGGAAAATGCAGCTTTCCGCTGATCCTGTCGCTCCCGAGGAACTGAAAAAAACCGTCGAGATCCTGCTTTCCGAGATAGAGCCGCTTCTTGATGAGATTTCCTTTTCCGAGAGCGGCGCATCCGAAAATCCCCTCACATTAAAGGAAACGGGGGATGAGATCCTGAAGGCGTACGATGCCTTTCTCGCAGAATTTCCGATTGCGAAAAATTTCAAATCGCGCCCGAAAACCGTCGTTTTGCGTAAGTATATGACCTTTGCGGAAATTACGGGTATGTATACCTTCTTCACGGGAGAAGCGAATGTGAACACCGTCTATCCCGACTACGTGATTCCGTTCACCGCGGCGCATGAATTTGCGCATCAGCGCGGCATCGCGCGTGAAAACGAGGCGAATTTCGTTGCCGCTCTGGTCTGCACCTATGCCGAGGAGGATTACGTTCGTTATAGCGGACTTTTCAACCTCTTCGAATACGTGATCTCCGCTTATGCAAGAGCGGATCGAGAGGGCTACGCCGCTTTTTGGAAAAATATAGATTCTCGCCTGATCGGGGAAATGCGCGCTTATTCCAAAGCCATGGAACCCTACCGCGATCACAAGCTCGGTGAGGTTTCCGCCACCGTAAACAACGCCTATCTTGAAATGAACGGCACACCGGGTATCATCAGCTACGGTTTGGTTGTGGACTTGGCTGTTGCCTACTACACCCGCTGATGTTGACGGTATAAACTGTGAAATACTGCGTTAAAGCATCGACTCGGTCAAATCGCCGTAGGCATCTACGGCTTCATCTCCCTCGCTCGCTTCGCCTTGTCTTTCGCAGTTTCTCCTCGTCAACATTGCTCTTTGATGCGTTGTTTCGCATCGCTCCCGCCCTTACGCCTTGTCTTTCGAAATTTCTGCCGATCAGCGCGCCTCTTGCGTGCATCCGACTCCTCCTCGTCACTCTTTTGCCATAGCAGAATATCATGATAAAAGAGGTGCAAATAAAATGCACCGTATTATCGGAGACTGCTATGGAAAAATTAACTGTAAGAGGCGGCCGTCCGCTGAACGGAACGGTGCGCGTCAGCGGCTCGAAGAACGCCGCGTTGCCTTTGATTTTTGCAACCGTTCTGACCGAATCGGTTTGCGTGATAGAAAACGTACCCGGGATCCGCGACGTGGAGATGAGCCTTGAGATCCTCACGGCGATGGGAGCGCGGGCAAGCCTGACGGCGCATGGCACGCTGGAGATCTCTACGGAAAATATGCGCCCCACCTTGCCGCCTGCGCATCTCGTTCGTGCGCTTCGCGCATCCACCTATCTGATGGGGGCGATGCTCGGCCGCTTTGGGCGTGCATACGTGCAGGACTTCGGCGGCTGCAATTTTTCGCCGCGCCCGATTGATATGCATCTGCTTGCCGCAGAGCGGCTGGGCGCAACGCTCGAAAATAACGGCCTTTTTGCCCCGAGCGGCCTGAAGGGTACGGTAATACCGTTTCAAAAGGCTTCCGTCGGTGCAACGGTCAACGCGCTTTTAATGGCGGTTCGCGCACAGGGAAGAACGGTGATCGAAAACGCCGCATCCGAGCCGCACGTGGAAAATCTTATTTCGTTTCTTCGCTCCATGGGGGCGGGCATCACGCGCCTTGGCTCGGCTTTGATCGTAGAGGGGGGTGTTCTGCACGGCGGCCGCGCCACGGTCGTGGGTGATATGATCGAGGGAGGGACCTATCTTCTTTCGGGACTTGCCACGGGCGGCGCGGTCAGCGTAGAGGGATGCGATCCCGCGCATCTTTCCTCCTTTCTTTCGCTTCTTCGGCAGGGTGGTGCATTCGTGAAAAACGAGGTCGGCCGCATCTCCGTTTCGGGGCGGCTGATCGCGCCGATCGTGATAAAAACCGCGCCGTATCCGGGTTTTCCCACGGATCTTCAGCCGCAAACGGCGCTTGTCGGAGCGTTGCACGGCGGCGGGGTAGTAACCGAAACGGTTTTTCCTATGCGCTTTGGATATTTAAATGCGCTTGCGGATATGGGGCTCTCCTATGTGAAAAACGGTAGCGTTGCCTATCTTTTTCCCTCGAGACTGCATGCAAGTGCGGTGATGGCGGAGGATCTGCGCGGCGGTGCGGCGCTCGTCTTGGCGGCGCTCTCGGCCGAAGGCGAAAGCGAGATATACGGTGCGTCCATGATCCTGCGAGGCTACGAAAATATAACGGAAAAATTCTCCTCCTTGGGAGCAAGCATAAACTTTTAGTTCAGAAAGAAGGATGTTTAAAAATGAAAAGAATTGTAACGGTTCAGGATATATCCTGCGTGGGCAGATGCTCCTTGACGGTCGCTTTGCCGATCATCTCCGCGATGGGCGTGGAATGCGGCGTGATCCCCACGGCCGTGCTCTCCACGCATACGGGCTTTCCGAAATTCACCTTCCGTGATCTGACGGAAGAGATTCCCGCGATCACCGATGCGTGGAAGGAGCTTTCCGTCGGCTTTGACGCCGTTTATACGGGGTATCTCGGCTCGGAGCGCCAGATCTCTCTCGTCAAAGATTTCGTGCGCGATTTCGGTGATAAGGATAGCTTTGTGTCCTGGATCGATCCCGTAATGGCAGACCGCGGAAAAATGTATCCCGGCTTCACGGAGGAGTTTGCGGGGAAGATGGCGGAGCTTTGCTCCGTGGCGGACGTCATTGTTCCGAATCTCACGGAGGCATCCTTTATGCTCGGAATCCCTTACCGCGAGACCTATGACGAGGCGTATATCCGCGATATTCTCGTTCGGCTGACCGAGAAGGGCGCGAAGGCGGCCGTTCTGACGGGGATTGAACTCGAGGAGGGAAAAATCGGCGTGTATGCGTACGATTCCGTAAAGAAGAAATTTTTCTCTTATTATAACGAAAAGCTTCCCGCCTCATACCACGGAACGGGAGACGTCTTCTCCTCCTGCGCCTTTGGCGCATATATGCGCGGCATGGCGCTTGAGAACGCGCTTTCTCTTGCGGTGGATTTCACGCTGGAATGCATGAAAAAGACCATGGCAGACGAAGATCGCCGCTTCTACGGCGTGAATTTCGAGGAAGCGTTCCCGATGCTGATCTCGCGCCTTGGCAAGCTGAACTAAAAGGACAAGGATACGGAAAATGGATATTGAGGCTCTTCTGAAAAACGGAAAAGACGGTTATGGGCCCGCTGTGATGTGGTTCACCTCGGGAAGGATCGAAAAAGAGGAAATGACCTATCAGCTGGAGGGCTTTCGCCGCGCGGGGATGAAGGATTTCTTCATCCATCCCGTGCTTGGCACGGCGGTGGATTATCTCGGTCCGTATTTCTTCGGTATGGTAAAGCACGCGCGAGACGAAGCCAAGCGCCTCGGCATGAATTATTGGATCTACGATGAATATAACTGGTCGTCGGGCGTAGCGGCGGGGCAGGTGCTGAAAAACGCGCCTTGGGCGCACGGCTGCTGTCTTTTGCGCATGGAAGAAAGCGTGGCGGCAAGGGAAGAGAAGCGTATTCCTCTTCCGCCTGCCGATCGTTTTCATACGGAGCTGCTTCTCTTTGCCGTAAACGGAAAGCCGACCGCGCCCGTTACGGACGGGGATAGCGTTATTTATAAAAACGAAACGGACGAGCCGCAAAAAGTCGAGATCTTCGTTTCCAAATGGGATCTCGGCAAGATCGCCGCGCTCAAAAATTCCGAGGTCGTGGAAAAGGATGTCGAGGGGTATCTTGATACCCTCGATCCCGAGGCCGTGGATGCCTTTATTGCCTCCACCCACGAAAAATATAAGGCAGAGATTGGAGAGGACTTCGGCGGATGCGTGAAGGGCGTGTTCTGTGACGAGGTCATTACTTATTTTGATTTCCACGAATGGGGAAGCGAGGATCTGAAAACGCTTCCGTGGTCGCGCCGCTTTGCCGAGCGCTTTTATAAGCGGTGCGGATATGATATTGTTCCGCGCCTTTCGGAGCTGATGAAGGGCGAAAACAAAAAGCTTTTGATCGATTATTGGGAAGCGGTTGCTGCCTTTATGATGGAGGGCTTCGCGGGGCGCACCTACGAATGGTGCGAAAAAAACGGCCTTCTCGCCACGGGGCATATCGATGGCGAGGAAAGCATTTTTTCGCAGGTCTACCGCTCGGGCGATAACTACGAATTTTATAAAAGATTCGCCGTTCCCGGCATTGACTCGATCATGACCTATTTCCGCACGGGGGATTATACCTTCGCGATCACTCCAAAGCTCGTATCCTCTGCCGCGCATTTTTTACATAAGGAGCGCATTTTGTGCGAAACCTTCACGGTCAGCGGTTGGGAGATCGGCCTTGCGGATATGAAGCGCGCCATCAATAAGCTTCTCGTCCTGGGCGTAAACTTCGTTCAGTATATGGGCGCAAGATACGATTTTAATCTCGCGCAAAACGCGAGCGCGATGACCAATAATTTCCAAAATCCGCTCTTTAAGCATTACGGCGCACTTTCGCATTATACCGAGGCGCTTCAGGCCTTCGTTTCGAAAACCGAATACGATGCGCATACCCTCCTTTTCTATCCGATCACGACGGCGCGTGCCCTGATCACGGGGCGAACCCTCATCGGTGAATGGGATCACCCCTTGAATATGACGATCTGCGGCGCGGTCAACTCGCTTCTTTCTCTTCAGCATCCCTTCGAGATCGGCTTCGAGCAGGTGATCGATGCGGCCGAGGTGAAGGGCGGCCGCCTGATCGTGGACGGAAGGTATTACGATACCGTCATTCTTCCCGACACGGAATATTTGAAGGAGAAGACCTTCGAGGTGCTTTCCGCCTTTTCGCTTGGCGGCGGCCGCCTGATCGCGCTGAACGCACATTCCCTGAAGGTGATTGGCGAAGCCGTTACGGAAAGAGAGCTTCCTTCCGTGATACGGGTGGATTGCCGCGATTATGAATTCACGGGCGAAAATTATCCCTCGTGGAAAAACGGCCAGCCCTTTGACGGACATCAGTGCGATAAAATGGGTGGCTTCACCGAGGCGCTCTCCCTTGCGCTCGGCGGCATGGAGTCCTATCCGCTTTCTCTCGTACCCACGGATGGTATCCTTTCCTCCTTCCGCAAGGATAAGGACGGCTATTACGCATTGATCATTAACGATAATAACGAAGAAACCGAGGTGCGCGGCCGCCTGCATAACGGCGAGGATGCCGCTCTCTTTGATACGCTTTCGGGAAACGTGCGCCCGATGTCGCGGCGCGGCAGAGAATTTTCCTTCACGCTTGCGCCCTACGAAAGCGCCATTCTCTCGGTAGGGGTAAGCACCACCGCCGAGGTATGTGAAGAACCCGAGAAAACCGAAATTCCGCTCGCGCCCGTGCGCCTTTCGATCGAGGGAGATAATTTCTCGCACTTCGATATGCGCCACCTTCGCGGCACACTTGCCGAGCGCGTGATCGAGGCGCACCGTGCGCAGGATGCCTCCCTTGTCAGCACCCTTGCCATGGAGGCAAATGAAGAAAACAGCGTGCTTTGCCGTGCCCCCGAGAGCCTCTATATGCCCGTGCGCGGCAAGCGCGATTTCTACGGATGGTCACCGGTGGACGGTCGCGGCGCCAAGCCCTCGCAAACGGTTGCCTGCATATACGATTTTACCTTGGATACAAGCCTTGAGCGCCTTTTCGTCGTCTGTGATCCCGATTGGGGAACGGTCTATTATCTGAACGGTCAGCGCCTGGAGGTCAGCGCCACCGAGCGCGTTTGGCACCACAGAAACCTCGTTTACGATATTAAGGATATCGTGAATATAGGGAAGAACCGCCTCGTCGCGGTCTGCACGATGCCTGTCTACGATCGCGCCTTTCCTCTGCCCGCCCCCGTCCTGAAGGGAAATTTCCGTCAGTTTGAGGGCTGTCACCTCACGGCGGAGAAGGGAAAGGGCGGATTCGGCAGTCTGAGCGAAAAGGGATACCTAACCTTCGGCGGCGACGCCACGTACGAAACCTCCTTCGCATACGAAGGAGAGGGAAGCCTTCTGCTCACCGTTGAAACGAAGGATACCGTCGAGGTTCTTGTCAACGGCGTGTCCGCCGGCGTGCGCTTCTGCGAGCCGTATACCTTCGATCTCGCGGCGCTTGCAAAAAAAGGTGAAAACGCGCTTTCCCTCCGCGTCACCACAACGCTTTCGAATTTTATCTATAAAAGCGGTCCCTCGGGCATCTGCACTGCCCATCTTATTCTAAATGAATAACCTGAACGAGAATTTGTCGAATGTATCGTTCATAATGTGCTTGTGAACGAAAGAACCAATAAAAAAACAAGAGCAAGAAAAGAAGTTTTTCTCTTTTATCTTGCTCTTGTTGATTTTTATTGCATGGCTTGGAGCGATTGAAAACGTTCCAAGTCATGCTTTTTTTGTAAAGATATAAATCAATTCTTCGCTTGAAGACGGAAGGATTCGGTTGCTGCATCCCAATAGGTTACGTAGTTTTCGTTCATGCAAACAAGCTTCGCCTCGTCTCCCTCGGTGTAAACGTAGCCCTCAGCAGGCTTCAGATTGAAGGCCGCGAAGTTAGCCGCCGCTTCGTCTGCGGTGAACTTGAAGCCGCTGAAGTCAACCGTGAGCTTCACCTGGTTCACGTTCAAGCCGATCGAGCAGTGTACAGTTCCGAGAAGCTCAACCGCGCCAACGGTCAGATAATCGTTACCGGTGAAGAGAATATCGTCATCGATATATCCGCCGAGCAGAGATACGGGGTTGTTGAGCGCGTAGATTGCCGCCTGTCCGCTTTCTGCATCGTTGTCATAGATTCTACCGCCGGTGATCGTCAGAGAAGGCCAACGATAGTGATTCATGCGGAATACGTTTCCAAGCTCGCCCGCAACGTTGTCATGGATCTCCACGTTGCCGGAAACAACGTACTTATCTGCGCTTCCGCCCCAAACAACACCGCCGCCGCTTGCCGCATAGTTGTCAGCAATTTCACCGCCGTTGAAGAATACGTCGAGGTTGTTGCCGCTCCAGATCACGCCGCCGTTGTTTGCGGAATTGTTCTTGATTTCGCCGCCGTTCATTGTGAAGGAAACAACTCTTCCGCTCTGACCGTCAACGGTACGAACCACGCCGCCGATGCCACCATAGTTTCCGTTGATCTTACCATCGTTGATCACGATGTGACCGCCGCCCCAGATGGCACCTGCGCCGCCGCCGTTGTTGTTAAGGATCTCGCCGCCATCCAAGGTGAGTGTTCCGCCGCCGCGCGTTGCCAGGCTGATGGCGTTGCTTCCGTCGTTGTTCTGAACTACAGCGCCCTCACCGAGAACGATATTTGCGTTACCGCTTGTGGAGATGATATTCGCAGTGGTGGCAATTCCCGAGTTAGTAGTTCCGCGAAGGAGCACGGGATCGATTGCACCCGTCCATTTTGCACCGCCGTCCAACGTGATGTTGGAAAGCGTGACGGTGTAGCCGCTGGCTACGGAGATAAGAGGCTTACCTGCCATATCTTCGGTCCTGTAGACCGTGATGCCGTCGCCGTCGATTACAGCATTATCGGTAAATATCTGCGTTCTGCCACGCAGCGAGAGGGTGGCAACAGGGTAGCGCTCGTTCATGTAATCAATAAAGTTGTCATTGATAACGAGGGGCTCTGCAAGAAGTACGTCGTCTCCGTTTTCAATTGCCGTAAAAAATGCATTCAGGGTCTGTACAGAGGTTTTGTAGGTTGCATCTGCATCATACAGATTGTTCTCAAAATCTGCCTCATGTGTGTACTGTGTCGCAACGAGCTGGATGGAGAAGTTTGCGCCGATCGAAAGAAATTCGTAGTTGTTATCTGCGCTTTCTCTCATCTTGAAGGCAATCGTAGCCGTTGCCTCGCCAACTCTCTCGTAATTGCCGGCAGCCGTCTCGCCCTCGGGCAGGATCGCACCGTAGATAGCACCGTCCTTGTCCTCGATCATGTCACGAAGCGTTCCAACAGGGGTAAGGGCTTCCAGGTCGGTGCGGCCGATCTGTCTTGCACCTTCGATGAAGTAAACGTCGATCACGTCTGCAAGAATGGAAAGCGTCTGCACGTTCTCGTCAAAAATAGGTTCGATCATCAGCTTATACTTGAATGCCAATGAGCCCTCATTTTTGATTTTGATGTGTTTTGCTTCAACGTAACCGGGCTCCCATTTGTCATAATTGAAGATCGGTCCTACAGAAGCATCCTTCCAGGTAACGCTTGCGGGATCCTCATCCGCATTTGCCCAGTACATAGCAACATCAAGCGATCCTGCCTTGATGATGTTAGTATCGGAGCTAACGGAATCGGTGAACCACGCAAACGTCGTTCCGATGAGCATAGTGAAGCATACAACCAATGCGATCAAGCTGCTGAACAATGCTCTTCGAGTGTTTGAATTCGTCATTTTTTATTACCTCCTTAATTAGTTTTGAGACGAATATAGGCTGTATCTGAAAGCATATCGCTTTGAGATCTTGGATGAGGAGAACACATAATGCCCATTATGTGATCAAAAGCATCTCCTTTTTTTAAAGAGATTATCTGTGAGGTTTATTATAACATAAAAAAAAGAAAAATGCAATAGCTTTAGATACATATTTCAAATCAAAAATAAAAGAATTTTCAGCATAACAAAAAGGCCTCTTAAAATCACAGCAGGGGTGATGGCAAAAAGGCTCTTTTTGTTATGCTGTTTTTTGTCGTGCTTTCTAAAAATATAAAATCAAAGTACCGATTGATCACATAATGGGCATTATGTGATTCGGATCGGCTTAGGTCGGTCTTTTTTTATAGGATCAGTCGCATGTTTTCCATTTTCCTTCTATGCTCGGCGGCGGTCGTCGTGGTGTAAATTCGTGTGGTGTTGATGCTGGTGTGGCCGAGAATATCGGCAAGCTTTGCAATATCCTTTTCCATTCCGTAAAAGGTTCGTGCAAAAAGATGCCGCAGATTATGGGGGTAAACCTTAGCGGGAGAAACATGTGCATCACAACAGAGATTTTTCATATCGCGCCATATATTGTGGCGGCTGAGCTGTTTTCCGCTTTTTGTGATAAATATCGCGCCCGACTTTATGCTATGCTCCTTGCAGTATTGTAATAGCCTCTTCCGAAGCTCGTAAACGATAAAAATGCGTCGGTTTTTTCCCTTGCAGTTGACAAAGGCCTCGCCGCACCTTGCCGCTTCCACGGTGATGAAAGGAAGCTCACTTATACGGATGCCGCTACCGCAGATCGTTTGCAGAACGAGGCACAGTCGATCGTTCCCTTTTTGTCGAGCTGTTTCGATGAGCCTCCGATATTCCGCCTTGGTTAGCTCCTTTTCCTCGGAGCAGAAGGCGGATTTTTGTATTTTGTATTGCTTCGCGCACAGCTCATAAAGACCGAGAAAACGAAAAAAACTGTTGATGGCTGCGAGCATGGAGTTGGCGCTTGTAACCGAGTATTTGCTCAAAAGATGGCTTTTATATTCCAAAACCGCTACTTTTGTTAAAGACTTTTTCTCCAAAAAAGAGAAAAAAACGTGCAAGTCATGTAAGTATTTTTCGATCGTTGCGGCGCTCCGTTCCTCTTTATACAGATGTTCCTTAAAAGCTTGCAGTTCTTTTTGATGCAAAAAATGTCCCATTTTTAAACCTCCGATTGTGATTGTTATTGTTATTTTACCACAAAATGAATGTTATGATTATGATTTTTGCATTCTTCAAGATCTGAAATTTAAAAGTGCTTCTTTTAAAAGAGAGCGCCACCGTTCCCGAGAGAGCGGTGGCGCTTGCCCTTTGATGAAGACCGGTTGGTCACATCTGCTTTTTGTTGAAAAGCGGTACGCTTACCGCGAAGAGCGAAATGCTTATGAAAGCGGTGATAAGGATGGAAGGCAAATACTCCTTGGGGTCTTTCGCACCGTAGATCAGAGAATTGCCGTCCATCAGCATTATTGGTAAATATTTGTTTGCTTTTGGAACCAAACCGATGAGATAAAAAGCAAAAACAGTGCCGCCCGTTCCGAGCAAAACGCCCGTGCTCGCGCTCGAAAGTGTGGAGAAAAAGACGATCAGCGCTATGATAAACGAACCGAAGAGCCATTGGCAAACGATGGAGAAGAGCAGATTTTTTGCCACGGAATTGTCCCAGAAATAGGTGTTGTAGGCGTAGGTGATCCCGAAGCAAAGAAAATATCCGCCGCTCCATGAAAGCATGAGCACCGCCGCCTTGGAAGCGAGCGCCTTGTGGCGGGAAAGCCCCTTCGTCAAGGAAAGGATCAAAGTGCCCGAGGCGTATTCCTTCGTAAAGATCGCGCTTTCGAGCAAAACGAAGGCGATCAGCGCCATGGGAATGTTCTTGAAGAACTGCACCCACGAATCCATCGCGCTGACGGTCACACCGGTGACGGTCATGCCGCTTTCAGCGAGAGAATCCGCCATCATTTCAAGAAGCCAAGGGGTGAGCTTTGCGATCGCAGGATTCATGATTCCGAAAACGGAAAACAAAGCAAGAAGGATAAAAAGTCTTCCGGAGCGGATCTGCTCAAGAACTTCTTTTTTCATAAAGGCAAGCAAGGCGTTCATTTCTTTGCCACCTCCAAAAAAAGCTCCTCCAATCCCTTTTCGGGCTGCTCCAGCTTGAGAAGGGAGAGCCTGTGATCTGCGATAAAGCGCAAAACCTCCGAAAGCGCATGGTCATTTTCCGAGAAAACCATTTTGTTTTCGCCGTTTATTTTCATGCCGCCAAAGGCTCTTCGGAGAAGCTCTGTATCGGCGGCGTTTTCGGTCTCGATCGAATATTCTTTTTTCTTATAAAGGGCTTTGATATCCGAAAGCCGCCCTTGCAGTGTAGCCACGCCTTGATTTAAAAATGCAACGTCGGTGCAGATGCGTTCCACGTCCGAAAGAATATGCGTGGAAAAAAGCACTGTCGTTTGCTCCTTGACAGCCAAAAGAATGTCCAAAATTTCTTTTCGTCCCATCGGATCGAGCGCGGACGTCGGCTCGTCGCAAATGAGAAGCTTCGGCTTATTCAGCAGAGCCTGTGCGATGCCGAGGCGCTGCTTCATGCCGCGGGAAAAGCCGCCGAGACGGTGTGTTTCGCTGAAAAGCCCAACGAGCGAGAGCAGCTCATCTGCGCGCGATACGTTTTCCCTTTGGCTCATGCCGGTGATCTCACCGCAGAAGCGAAGATATTCCTTCGCGGTCATAAACGAATAAAATTCCGGCACGTCGGGAAGGTATCCGATATGGCGATTGGTGGCAGTCTGCCCGTAGGTCACTCGCTCGCCGTTCACGAAAATCTCGCCCGCGTCGGCTTTCAGGAGTCCGAGCACCGCCTTCATCACGGTGGTTTTACCCGCACCGTTTTTGCCGACGAAGCCGAAAATGCTATGCGCAGGCACGGAAAGATCAAGCCCCTTCAGCACCTCTTTGTTGCCAAAGCGCTTATAAAGCCCCTCGACTTGCAATATTCCCATCAGGACTCCTCCTTGCCGAGAAGGAAATACAGAATAGGACCGATAAAGGTATTCATGAGAACGATTGACACCGCGGCCCACAGCGCGCGCGTGCCTCTTTTGTAGGTATCGTGTGTAAAGATGTGGCGTAAGGTCAAGCCGAGAACGGCAAGCTCCGCTATGATCAGCGGAATCAGAAAGGGAAGAAGCTCCTTGATATCAGGCATTCTTGTTTTCCTCCTTTTCCGCAAACACCTCAACGCAAAGCCCCCTTCTTGCGCATTTGGGGCAGGTCAGTCGGCGCATTCTCGGCGTATGGTATGCCCAAAATGCCTCCCAAAATTTCGGCTTGAAGATCTCGTGGCACTCGGGGCAGATATAAGCCACGTGCCCGAAATAGTAAGCGGACACGATCACGCCCCACGGGATCGCGACGGCCGCCCAAACGCCGAGAAGCCACCAAAGGCCGTTTGTGATGCCGAGAATGATGGCGACCCATTGCAGAGCCGTGACGGGAATGCCCGTCAGAACCATGGTCCATCGCATTCTTTTCAGTTTGTTTTTCTGTTTCATAATGTGTGCTATATCACCGATGGATTCAACGGAAAATTTCTCGATCTCTTTTGCCTCGCGCTTGATGCCCTCGATCAGCATAAGCTTTTTTTCGCACTCGGAAAGCTCGGAGCGAAGAAGCGCCTCTTGCTCCTCGAGAAGCACCGAAATGATGCTTTCGGGATTTTTCTCGGCGAACAGAGCGGAAATGCTGTTTATAGGAAGTCCCGCATCGCGCAGAAAACAAATGATGTGCATTCTTTTCAGATCATCCTCTGTGTAAAGCCTGCGGCCACCCTCGGAAAGCTCGCTCGGAATAAGAATGCCGCGATCGTCGTAGTACTGCACGGTTCTGACCGAAACGCCCGTGAGTCTTGCAACCTCACCCGTTGTATAGAAGATTGTATTTTCGTTGGCTTGTGACATAGCAATCACCTCCTTCGCCCCCTATTATACAATATCACGCAGCGTAACGAGCAATACCTTACGCTGGGGGATTTTTCGGGGAAAACATGATTTTTTTAAAAGATATATGGAAATTCGGATCAGTCGTGCAGATATTCGATCTCCACGTGATCTCCGGTAAATGCGTAGAGCATCGCCGCATACTTTAGGCGAAAGCTTACCGTATCTCCTGTGGAAAGCGGCCTTTTTGCATCGGTCACGTCAAGGATCGTGTGGTCGCTTGAGCCGCCGACGACCTCAATGCCGTCCTCCATCGGAAGAAGATATGCGGGATGCCCGATATCCTGCTCGCCGATGGCGAGAATGGCGCGCATTCTGCGCCCCTTGTCCTCGGTCTTGATGATCTCGCCCGCCCAGTTCTTCGCGGAGGTGTTTTTCGGCGCGGAGTCCTTCTCCGTAAGCTCCACGATCTCTGCCGTCAGCGTCACGCTGTCCTCGCGCATTCCTTCGAAGGAAATGCCGCGGTTTAGGCGAATGTTGATGGGATTTGCGATCATGCCGCCGATGCGCAGATGATTGATGCCGCGCGGCATTTTGTTTTCGCCGCCCTGCAAAAGCAGAGTGTTGATCGAGCTTCCGCCCGAGGCGTATTCAAGCTCTCGGCCGATGGCTTTTTCCACGGCGCGCTTTCCCTCTAAAAGGTAGGAAAGATTTTTTTCGTCGGGAAGCACGCCGTTTAAGCATGCAAGATTCGTGCCAACGCCGCGAAGCTTCAGATTTTTTAAATTCTCCTCCACGAAAACGGCGAGCGAGACAAGCGCGTCAACCGAATCCACGCCCTCGCGAAGATCGCCGACGTCCAGCATAAGGATAATTCCGGGCGTCGTTCCTTCCTCTCTTGCGGCATCGTTCAGCGCGATCAAGGCGCTTTTGTCCGAATGCAGAGAAAGATCTGCGTATTTTGCCGTATCTTTTATATCACAGCGCGGCGGCGTTCTTGTAAGAAGCGTTTCGCAGCCAGCGAGTGCCGCTTTGATAGGGGCGAGGTGCTTGGCTCTCGAAACCGCGATCTGGCGGCAACCTCCTTCTTTATATGCGCGCGCAACAAGCGTGTCACCGTCCGAAAATTTTACAACGCCCGCAACCGTGATGCCGTGCCGAGCGCATTCGGCCGTGATGACCTCGGCGTTCTTTTTCAGCGCGTCAAGGTTCAAGGAAAGGCAGGGAAGTCTTTTCATCGTTTTCTCTCATTTCTGCTTTGTAATTGAAAATAAGAAGAAAGCACTCGTGATCGGATCACAAGTGCCGTCTTTTGTCAGATCGGGTTCAGTCCTTCTGGGAAGCCTCGATCTTATTCATGAGCGCCAAGCGCTCCGCGTGTCTGCCGCCCTCGAATTCGTTCTCAAGGAAGGCGTCCACGATATCCATGGCGAGGCAAGAGCCGATCACGCGTGCGCCCATGCAAAGCACGTTGGCATCGTTGTGGCATCTCGTCATTTTTGCGGAGTAGGTGTCCGAGCAAAGCGCGGCGCGAATGCCGTTGAATTTATTTGCGCACATGGACATACCGATGCCCGTGCCGCAGATCAGAATGCCGAAGCAGGAATCCTTGGGCTGGCGCTGAAGATTCAAACAAACGTGGCGCGCATAGTCGGGATAATGGCAGGAGGCGGTGGAGCTTGTGCCGCAATCGTTCACCACGTAGCCGAGCTCAACGAGATGCGCCTTCACCTCTTCCTTGAGGGCAAAGCCTGCTGCATCCGCTCCGATAAAGATATTCTTTCTCAACATGATAAAATCCTCACTTTTGTAAATGAAATTATTGTTTTGCTTGATTTTCTTTTTCGAGCCGTTCGCGCTCCGCCTGCGGAAGCCGCAAATAGGAGGGCGAGATCTCTCGGTCGGTGGCCGTTTGGTTCTCCGCCAGCCTTCTTTTTGCAACCGCCGCGCAGGATGCGCCGCTCTGTGCGCGAAGTCCTCTCGGCGTATTGAAAAGTGCAACGCCTGCGGCGAGAAGCTGCTTTTTTGCAACGTCGTAGCCGTCACCGACAAGGTAAATTCCTTTTTCCTCGATCTGCTTCAGCTCCTCTGCGAGCGCATCCAGCGAGATCGCCCGATCCTCGGTGATCCGTTCAAGCGTCTCTCCGTCCGAGTAAAAGAGCGCGTTATATACTTGATTTCGCCTTGCATCCATCACGGCGGCGATATAGCCGCGCAGTCCGCGCAGATTTTCTGCCAAGGCCTCAAGCGTCGAAACCTCGATGCAGGGAATATTCTTTCCGAAGGCAAGCCCCTTCACGGTGGCAACGCCGATGCGAACGCCCGTAAAGGAGCCCGGCCCCACCGTGCAAGCAAGCGCGGTCACGTCCTCGAAGCCCTTATGCACCGAGGCGAGGCAATGCTCTGCCATCGGAAGCAGAAGCTCGCTCTGCGTGAGTCCGCAGTCCACGGAATATTCCGCTAAAATTTTTTCACCGTCCAAAAGCGCCACAGAGGCAACCTTCGCGGTACTGTCAAATGCCAATATCATAGCTTCACCTCGCGATCGCATCCAGGCCGCAGATCTCAATGCGGCGGCCGCATCCGCCGTCGGTTCTCGTGATCGAGAGCGTGACGTGCGGGGAGGGAAGCGCGTCCTTCACGTTTTCGGACCATTCGATAAATAGATATCCCTCTCTTGCAAGATAATCCTCAAATCCGATGGCGTAAAGATCCTCTTCATCCTCAATGCGATACATATCAAAATGGAATACGGCGTGAGTGCCGGCGTATTCGTTCACAATGGTGTAGGTCGGGCTTTTTGCCCCCTTGATGCCGAGCGTCGCCGCAAAGCCGCGCACGAATGCGGTTTTGCCGACGCCCATTTCGCCCTCCATGGCGATCAGAGCCCCATGCGGTGCGATCCGCGTTAAGACCTCGGCAAGCTCCTTGCCGACAGCCTCTGTCTCTTCGGCAGAGCTCGTTAAGTATACGTTCTTCATATGATGCCTTTTGAAAACAATTATTTACAATTCAAATTCTTTTAAATAGTTGCCCGCTTCGTTGCCAAGCAGAAATGCAAGTGCCGCCTTGTATTTTTCTTCGGCGCTCTTGTCGAAATCCTTCACCTTCACAGCGCGAAGAAGCGTGTTCTTCGGCGTGTCCTGCGGATCGGTCAGCTCGCAGACCTCCACGCGGTAGCCGTTCTTTTCAAGATAAAGCGCGCGCAGACCGTCGGTCAGCGCATCGCAAAGCTTGCGCTTCAGATGTCCGTAATCGGTGGCGAATGCGAGCGCGCCTTGGTTGATCCTTGCGCTGAGATATTTTTGGCAGCAGGGGGTGGAAAGCACGGCTCTTGCCGAAAGCCTTGCCGCCGTTTTTAAAACGATATCGGTGGCAACGTCGCAGGCGTGGAGCGAAACCACCAGATGCACGTCACCCTCGCTTTTTAATTTGAGAATGTCCTCGCAAACGAATCGCATGCCAAAAAATCCGAGCGCGGCGGCCGTCCGTCCGCAAGCCTCGATCACGTCTGCCTTCAGATCCACGCAAAGCATATCCACCTGTCTGCCCTTCACGGCGGTAAGGTAGTGATACACGGCAAAGCTCAAATAGCTTTTTCCGCAACAAAGATCGTAAACCGAGAGCACGCCCTCCTCGGGAAGCGCGCGGTAGATCACCTCTAAATTTTCAAGAAAACGGTGGATCTGCCTGAATTTTCCTTGCATCTTATCGTGCACGCGGCCGTTTTTATCGCTGATGCCGAGCAGGGTAAGATATCCCTCCGTGCCGTCGATCAGATAGCTCTTTTTTCGGTCGAGCGCCTCAATCGCAAGCGCGGGCGTGTCCGCAGTATCCGAGGAAAGCTTTCTTTTCAGCTTTTCGCCGCCGAGCAAAACGGCAGAGCCGCCGTTTTTTTGCTTCAATTCTGCATCTCCGAGCGCGGTGATCAGATTGATCTGCGCAAAATCCGAGATCAGAGGGCGAAGCACCTCCTCCAGCTCGTCAAAGCCTACGTTCTTTTGCGAAACCGTACTGGATTTATGCGTGTATTCAAGCGCGAGAAGCGTTCCGTTTTTTCCCTTTGCCATGCGGCCGCTGATCTTTGGATATTCTCCCGCCATCGGCCTTGAAAAAACGATCTTTTTCAGTTGGCTTTTGTCAAAGGCCTCGATGGCAAGCCATAAAAAATCATTCTGCATCCTTGGGTTCCTTTTCCTTCTTTTTGAAGGAGAGCTGGCGCTCGGTGCGGTTGGAAATGCGCTTGAGATTTTCCTTGTGCGCGAAAACGATGATGCACGCAACGAGGATCGAAACCAAAAGAATGGTCGGCGGTGTCGTCATCTGATACATGCTGAAAAAGCCGTAAACGAGCAGGGGATATGCGATCGCCGAGGTCACAGAGCCGAGAGATACGTACTTCGTCGTGCCAACGAGTGCGGCAAAGATCGCAAACATAATCAGGAAAAGGATCGGGGAAAGCATCAGCGCCATCGTTGCGGAAACCAGAACGCCCTTTCCGCCGCGGAAGCCGTAATAAACGGGGAAGATATGCCCGAGCACGGCGGCAAGACCTGCCGTATATGTGCCGATGCCCATGAACATCATGTAGCCGCTGTCGTATCCCATGCTGAATGCATTGATATAACCGAAGCCGAAAAGCACGCCGCCGATGAAAATGGCGATCACGGTTTTGAGCATATCGCCGACGAGAACGCCGATGGCCGCCTTGCCGCCGAAGGTGCGGAGCATATTCGTCATGCCCGCGTTGCCGCTTCCGTACTTGCGGATATCATCCTTATAAAAGATCTTGGAGATCACGATCGCGGTGTTCACGCTGCCGAGCAGATAGCCTGCCGCAAGCGAGAGAATCAAAAACAGAAAGAAAACGAGCACGTTGTCTGCAACAACGTCCATGTGTGTGCCGCAAAGCGCGGCAAAGAGTCCGCCACGGTTGAGTGAAAACATGAATCCTCCTTCTGTGCCAAAGCGCTTTGGCACAATCAAAAATTTAATTCGGCTTTCTGCCCTTGGCAAAAAGCGCCGCAAGGCGCGAACGGTTTTTATCCTCCCGCCGCTGTGCCTCTTCCTTGCATAGAACGAGATCTGTAATTTTTCCATCCTCCAGGGTAACGTCCAAAACGTCGCCCACGGAGATCTTGTAGTCTGCCCTTGAAAGGATCAGTGCCTCGCCGCCGTCATCGGGGATCAGCACGATCTTTTCGCCTTCGTATCGGTCGGCACTCATTCGTATCGTTTTTTTCATAGCACCTCACGGTTATATAATAATCCTTATACAGTATACAGTATTTTTTAAATAAAGTCAAGAAATATATTGCAATTGTCCCGAAAATTTTATATAATAAAAGAAAAAACCGAAGAAAGGAAAATATGCGATGCAGTGGCTGGATGCGCTTTGTAAGGAGATCGGAATTGAGGTGTACGGCGCACTTTCGATCGAGGATGCGGATATTATCAACGCGCGCCTTCTCGAGAGAGAAAGCTTTGTCGCTAAAAGCATTCTCGTTTTTTTAGTTCCTTATTACGCCGGCGAAACGGTCAATCTTTCGCGCTACGCCGCCGCAAGGGATTATCATATCGTATTAAAGGAGATCACCGACCGTCTGATCGCGGGGATCAAGCGCCGCTATCCCGAGGCCAATGCCAAGGGCTATGGAGATCATTCTCCGATCGCGGAGCGTGCCGCCGCATTGCGTGCGGGGCTCGGCATTCTCGGCGATAACGGGCTGATCATCAATGAAAAATACGGCTCGTACGTCTCTATCGGTGACGTGACCACGGATCTGCCCCCCGAGGCGCTTTTTGCAGAGCCCGCAAGGGAGATTAAATTCTGTTTGCATTGCGGTCGGTGCAAGGCCGCGTGTCCCACGGGTATTTTGCGCGGTGAAGGGGAGGATTGCCTTTCCGCGATCACCCAAAGAAAGGGAAGCCTTACGGATGCCGAGGTCGAGTTGATGAAAAAACACAATACCGTGTGGGGATGCGATCTGTGCCAGACCGCCTGTCCCCATAATAAAGCTCCGCGCGTAACACCGATTGCCTTCTTTAAGGAGGAGCTTATTCCGCACTTAACGCTCGATATTCTTGAAAGCATGAGTGACGGGGCGTTCTCCGAGCGCGCCTTCGCGTGGCGCGGCAGAAAAACGGTGGAGCGCAACCTTCGCCTTTTCGAGGAAGAATAAAGAGCATAAAAAGAGGAAAACGAAGAATTGTAACCTTATAAGCCGAGAATGCAAGAAAAAGAGCGAAGATGCTTTGAACATCTCCGCTCTTTTTCGATTTTGCCTAAATGCGTCGCCCCTATCAGACGATCGTTTTTTCAAGATACTCAAGCGAGCGTCTGACCATCTCGTCGCCAAGTTCTTTATTTGCTTCCTTGGCGCTTTCGGTAAACCAATGCTTGATCTCGGGCAGTCTTTCGAGCGTAACCGCCTCGGGGTAGAGTGACATAAGAATGGAGCACTCGTACTTGCCCGCATGGTCGTAGCCCGTCGCGTTCTGCACCTCGGTGCTCATCGTGGGGACCACCTTGATCCATGCAAAGGGGTTGTCATCGGTTTCGAGGTTTTCGTAATAGTCCTTGTAGCTTTCAGAGCCCCACCAGCCCTGGCCCTTGGTCTGCTCCAGGTAGCGCATGGTGGCTCTCTTTGCCGCCTTCATATAAGAAAGCGTCATCGGCATAAGGCTTTCCTGCTCAAACTGATGGTGGATCAGCACGTAAATGTTGCGAAGCCCCGCATACAGCATGCTCATGAAAATATTATAGGCATATTCCTCAAAAACGACCTCGTCAATATGCACCGTGCCGGAGGTCGCATCGCCAACCGCCCAGCTGGAGGGGGAATAAGCAATGGAGGGGGCGATAATGATATCCTTCTTCTCGGCAAGCTTTTCGAGAAGTCCCTCCGCAACCAGAGTATCACAGCCGTAGGAGCAATGCGGGCCGTGATATTCCACCGTACCGCCGACGATCACGACGGGCGTTTTATTTTTCTTTGCGTTTTCGATTTCTCTTGGGAAGCATTTATTGAGATACATAGTTTTTATTCCTTCCTTCCGGCAGTAAATTCATAGCCCTCCCAGCGGTTGTCAACGATCTCACCGCCGTCAAAGGCAACAACGTTTTCGCAAACGAAATTTTTTATAGGCGTACCCGCGAGGTACATTGCGTAAACGGAGCGCGAGCGGACGTTCTTTACGGTAATGTTGTAGAATTCCTCGCTGGTGTTCTGGCGCGAGCCGTATGCCTTTACGTCACCGATTCTCACGGTCTGCAGCGCTCTGCCGAGAATGCCCGGGATCTTATCGGAAATATCCACGATATCGTCCACGATCACGTCGTGAATGGTGGATTCGCCCTGGCAGAGAAGGCGCACGCTCGCGTCTAGAGAAGCGGAATGCACGTGGCGTACCATAATGTGCGAAATATCATCGGGCCAGCCCTCCACCGCATAGACAAGCTTCGCCGTTCCTTTGGAAAGGGCAGTGAGTGCTACGGTATCGTCACCCGTGAAGCCGTAGATGTTTTCGATCAGAATGTGATGGCATCCCTTGCGGATATCAATGCCGTCAGCCTGGCGGATGCGCATATCAAAGTAGTTTTCAAGAGAAAGACCGTGATATTCGTTTCCGTCCTTGTCAAAGCAGGTATCGTCGCCCTTCAGGGTAATATCGTGAATATGGCCGTTGCAGCAGTAGCCGTAATGCACCGCCCACCAGCGGAAGTTGTGTAAAGCGATATTCGCAAGCTCAAAGCCGTCCACGTTTGTGAAGAAGATCAGGCTGTTCACATAGATGTGAGGCCATCCGTCCTTGCTGTGATTTTGCTCGGAGAGTCCGTTGTACGTGCCGCCATCCAAAATCGCGCCGTTTTTGCCGATCATGCGGATGTTTTTGTCCGTCTCGGCCATCGTATTGCTCTTGTGATGCTCGTTGATGAACATATTGTCGAAGGTGTTGTCTGCCATCTTGAGATAGCATCCGTCGAAGATCAGATCAAAATTTGCAGGCACAACGATGTGGCTTTCAATATCCCAGTTGCCGGTGACGGTCACGGTGCGCGTTCCGTCCTTCACGGCGGCATCGATCAGACCTTGAATATGCGCCGTACCGCCGACGGAGAAGAGAACGCCGTATTTTTCTACGGTTTTCATAAAAATTCTCCAATTCTAAAATCAGAAATCAAGCTCGATCAGTCCCTTGTTCAGATAATCGGTCATCGCGGTGCAGCCGTCCTTGGTAACTGCGATACCCTTTTCCCAACGGCAGCCGAAGGTCGGGCCGGAAATGAAGGTATCCACCTGGAAGGTCATGTTCTCCTCGAGGGGATAGTCGCTGATGGTCTCCATCCAGGGAGCCTCAACTTCGATCATACCCGTGCCGTGGCAGGGGCCGTAAACGAAGTTGTCCTTCATGCCGTTCTCCTCATAGAGCTTGTAGAAGTCCTTCGCGATATCGCTTGCAAGAACGCCCGCCTTGATGCGGTTCGTGGTCCAATCGTGTGCTTCCTTACAGAATTCAACGATTCTTCTTCTTTCGCCCTCCAGCTTGCCCATCACCACGGGAATACCGGTAGCGGGGGAGTAGCCGTCAATTTTAGCGGAAAGGTTGAGCTGAACGATGTCGCCCTTGCCGATCTTTCTGTAGCAGGAGCGGCTGATGGCGTGGCGGGTGGATTCCTCGCTGAATACGTACATGGGAAGACCCTCGTACTCTGCGCCGTTCTCGTAGATCACCTGCTGTGCAACGCCGACCATTTCAAGCTCGGTAACGCCGGGCTTCAGTCTGCGGATCACCTCGTCGGTAGCAAGGTCGATGATGCGGAAGCCCTCCTTGATGCAGGCAAGCTCGTTTACGCTCTTGATCTTTCTAAGGGTAACCATGATGTCTGCGCACTTCACGATCTCTGCCTCGGGGAAGCTCTCCTTGAGTCCCTCGTAAATGGGAAGGGTGCATTCAACGTAAGAGCCAAGACCGATCTTCAGCTTCTTTCCGGTGATGCCGAGCGCCTTGAAAACGTCGGCAAAGGTGTCGGCGTGAAGCTCGGGATAGGAGGGGTCTGCGCTCTCTCTGAATTCCTTCAGAACGAATACCTTGTCAATGTGCGAGCGATCCTTTGCGAAGATCGCGGACTCGGGGCCTGCAAGAAGAGCGGCATCGCCGTTAGCGGCGATCACAACGCCGGCTCTCTCGAAAAGAGGCCAGAAGCCGGAGAAGTATCTTGCGTTCGCATAGTCGGATTCGGTGGAAACCACGAGCATCGCATCAAGGCCTCTTGCGCGAACGAGCGCGGCCGCCTTTGCAATTCTTTCGTGATATTCTTCGTGGGGAATGCAAATTCTGTTTTCCATGGTAAATTCTCCTTTATGTAAAATTTTATTTACTTATTTAAGCTATTGATGCGGTTTTTCATTGCTTCTGCGGCATCGGGTGTCAGAATTCCCGTGCTCATGTGATAGGTAATGCTCTCGCCCTTTTGGAGAAATCTCTCGTAGCCCATTTTCTTGCAGTAAAGCTTTCCGAGATGCTCTGCCGTCGCGGGCAGAACCATGCCGAGCGCATCCTCGTCCTCGGTTCTCGAGATCCAGCGGATGCCGAAGGGAAGCTCCTCGGGACGGTGGCGCACGTAGCAGGCGTAGCCGTCGGGAAGAAGCTGCATCGTATGCGCATCGCCCTTCTCGTCAGCAAAATACTTGCAGGTGAAAACAATTTCGGGTGCATAGGATTGCGTGTCCTTGTCGATAAGATCCATCACGGAGGGATCCTTGTCAAGCTTTTCAAGATATGCGTTCGTTGCCGCCTCTGCCGCGTAGCCTGCGGGCACCTCGTGATGCGCCTTGATGTTTTCGTGCTTTGCGGTGTAGAAGAGCCTTGCGCCGTCCTCGGGGCGGTAGTTGATATGGCAAAGATAATAGTATTCCAGCGGCATATCCTTGCGGTTTTCAAAATGCGCCGTGATCTCCATCACGCCCTCGCCTTCGTAAAGGCGACACTCGGGGCGGAAAAGATAGTTGTATTCATAGCAGCGCTTATGCTCATAATCGCCCGAAACGGCAATATATCTGCCTCTTTCATCCTCGCCGAAAAGAATATACGCCTTCTGATACGCGGCAATGGGAAGCTCGCCGTGCGGCAGATGATCGTCCTCCGCGGTGGGATTTCCGATCGCGGTCAGTCCGCAGTGCATCACGAAGCAGCCGTAGCTTTCGCCGTAGGTCTGCTTGCAGGGCATCGGCTCGTCGTAGATCGTGCGCATCGTGCCTCTGTGGCCGAAGAATTCCATATCCCAAACCATCTGCCCCATGTAGGGAAGCACGACGGCGTAGCCTGCGCCGTTTTTGATGCGGATCGCCTCAACTCCCGTGCTGTAGATAAAGGTCTCTGCGGAAAGTGCGCCGACGGAGAGAACCGTCTTGGTGTCGCGCGAAAAATGCTCTCTGTAAAGCTCAATGCGGCCGTTCATTCTGTTAACCTCCGATAAAAAATTATCTTACACTCTAATTATAAAACAATAAAATAAATTTGTATTTAAATTATCTTCCCATATTTTTGCACAATCTTAAATTTCTTTATTTTGTATCAAGTAAAAAAGCCCCATCTCCGTTTCGTGCGGAAATAGGGCATTTTTCATTTTGTTTCGATCTTATCCTTGCGGTAGAATGCGGGAGAAAGCCCGGTTCTGGACTTGAAAAAGCTGCTGAAATAGGAGGCATCCGAAAAGCCGAGAGAGCTTGCAATGCCGTAGATCGTTCGATCCGTATTCCGAAGCTCGTCCTTGGCGCGGTAGATCCTCTTTTCCGCAATGTAATCGGTCGGCGTCCGTCCGAAGACAGCCTTGAATTTTTTTGTGAAGTAAGCGGTGCTGTATCCGATTTTTTCCGCGAGCATATGCATGGGCAGAAGCTCTCCGAGATGGTCGTCAATATATTCGGCGATCTCGCGGATCTCGGGTGGGATGCGCTGGTTCATCTCGTTGCGGATCGCCTCGGCTTGGGAAAGGACCTCGGCAACAAAGGAAAGGAGCGTCGCGCTTTGATTGATCTGTGTGATCGCGTCGTCCTGATCGGCGCGAAGCCGTATCAATTCCTTGAAAAGCCGCTCCAAGGCTTCTTCGTTCTTCGGCTCGAAAACAAGTGGGAAGTGAAAATAATCGCAAATATTGGTTCCGCCGATCGCGAGATGAAAATGCGTATAATATTTTTCCAGCGGTCCGTTGCCGTCAAAGTAAAATTGCAATTCGCTTCCCTCGGGAATGAAAACAACGCGATGCGCGGGAATATGATACTTTGTTCCGTTGATCCAAAGATCAAAAGCGCCCTTTTTCGTAAGATAAATTGCGTTAAAATGAAAAATCGCTTTTCGATTCCAGAAATTTTTTCCGTTTTCATCCAGCCACCAAGCGCCGTCGCCGACCCATTTTGCTATGATGATGTCCGTATCGTAATTGGAAAAAATCTGTTTGATATTGCTGTGCATCGGATCCACCCCCCCTTACGGAAAAATATTATATCAAATTTTTGTCATAAAGTCAACAGATGACAAAAAAATCAAAAAAATGGTCGCATTTTTCATGGTTATGCGAAAAGGTGTATGCTATAATAATTAAAAAGTATGGGAGGTTCTTTATAATGCGGCTTTCTATCCAAAAACTTTATATTGATTATGATGCGCGCCCCTTGGTGCTGACGGATCGGGAAAGGCCCGTCTTTTCGTGGTCGATTGTCGGCGGCACGCGCGGTGCGGTGCAAGCCGCCTTTCGCATCCGAGTGATGCGCGGCGATACGACCGTGTATGACAGCGGTGAGAGAAAAACGGCGGAGCAAAGCGCCGTATACGGCGGCGATGCCCTGATCAGCGGCGAAAAATACCGCGTGCTCGTCAGCGTAACGGCGAGCGGCGGCGAGAGCGCCGCGTCCTCTGCGGATTTTAAATATCTTGCGCCGCGCGCCCTGTCGGGAAAATGGATCACCGCGGCATCCGATGGGAGCGGAAGAGCCAAGCACTTCTTCCGTTCCTTTACGCTGGAAAAAATGCCGATCCGCGCAACGCTCTATGCATCGGGCATCGGCTATCAGTATATCACCGTCAACGGCGCGGACGTGGAAAAATCCTTTCTCAACCCCGCGACATCTGCCTATCATAAGCTTTGCTATTACACGGTCACGGATGTGACCGATGCGCTCCGCCTCGGTAAAAACGGCGTTTTTGCAGTGGTCGGCGGCGGTTGGCGCGATATCGGCAATCATCTGGAATTCCTATGGGAAAATAAGCCGCGCACGAACATGCTCGGAGAAACGCGCCTGATCGCGGAGCTTGTGCTTGAATACGAAAACGGCGAAAGCGAAATCATCGCCACCGATGATACTTGGCTTTCGGGCTTCGGCGCATTCACGAAAAACAATATCTTTGACGGCGAGACCTACGATGCGCGCCTTTTGCCGAAGGGCTGGGATACCCCGGCGTTTGACGGTGCGGATTTTCTCCCCGCAAGGATCTGCGAGGTAGATCCCGCGCCCCGACTTCTGCCCGAAACGCATCCACCCGTGACCGAACAGCGCCGTATCCGCGCGCGCTCGGTCTATCCCTTGGGGGACGGCTCGTATATCTTTGATTTTGGCGAAAATATCGCGGGCGTAGGATGCCTTTCCATTCCCGAAAATATCGAAAAGGGAAGCGTGATTACTGTAGAATATTCCGAGGATCGCGCCCCAAGCGGCGATCTTTGCAAGGAAACCCTGCGCGGCGTTTTGCAGACCGATACCTTTATCGCGGGCGATCAAAATCCCTCCGTGTTCATTCCGCGCCTTTGCTATCACGGCTTCCGTTACGCCAAAATTTCGGGGCTCGACCGCGTGCCCACGGAGGATACCCTCGTCGCCATCGTATTTTATAACGATATCAAAAACCGCTCGCATTTCCGTTGCGGAAGCCCCCTCGTCAATCAATTGCAGGAAAACATCGTGCGCACCGAGTGTGATAATATCCATCATCTCGCGACCGACTGTCCGCAAAGAAACGAGCGCATGGGCTGGATGAACGATGCCACCGTCCGTTTCGAGGAAATGCCCTATAATTTCTATACCAACCGCCTCTATCGCAAGATCCTTCTCGATATCGTCACAGAGCAGGACGAAAGCGGAGCGATCCCCGATACCGCACCGTATCTCGGCGGCAGTAAGCCCTGTGATCCCGTCTGCTCGTCCTTCCTCGTCATGGCGCTTGAAAATCTTCTGCACTACGGCGATACCGAAACCGTCAAGGAATATTACGGCGCGTTTAAGCGCTATAACGAGAGCCTTGCCGCCATGCGCACCGAGGAGGGAATTATAGAATTCTCGCATTACGGCGACTGGGCAGGGCCGGACGATTTTTGCACCGCCCGCTTTGACGGTGTGCAGTCCGCCGTCACTCCGAACGCCCTCATGTCCACGGGCTTCCATTATTATAATTATACGTTGCTTTCGCGCTTCGCCCTTGCGCTTGGAGATGCGGAGGAAAGCGAAAGAATGCTTGCCGCTGCCGCATCGGTGCGCGATGCATTCCTTGAAAAATGGTTTGATGCAAAGCATGGCTACGTTGCCACGGGCTCGCAGGGAGCGCAGGCCTTTGCGCTTTGGCTCGGTATCTTGCCGAAGGAGAGCGAGCCGCTTGCCGCAAGGCGTATGCACGAGGCCGTCAAAAACGTCGGCTACCGTCTGACCACGGGAAATATCACCACGAAATATCTAATGGATATGCTTGCCGTTCACGGCTACGGTGACGATGCGTGGAAGCTTCTTTCGCGCGAGGAATATCCCTCTTGGGGCTATATGATCGCAAACGGCGCCACCACGGTCTGGGAGCGCTTCGAGAATAAGCTCGGCTCGGGCATGAATTCGCATAACCACCCGATGTACGGCGCGGTCGGCTACTTTATGTACGCGCATCTTCTCGGCATCCGCCCGCTTTCGGAGGGATTTGCTCGCTTCACAGTCGATCCCATCTATCCCGAAGGGCTTCTCTTTGCCGAGGGCAGAGTGGATACTCTCATGGGCGAGATCTACGTGAAATGGGAAAAGCGCGAGGAGAAAACCTTCCTCTCCCTCGTCGTCCCCTTCGGTATGACAGCAGAGGTCACTCTTCCCGAGGGTAAGAAAATTTTTCCGTTCGGAACGTATGCTTTTGAGGTATCATAATAAAAAAGGGCTTTCGCGTTTTTCGCGAAAGCCCTTAAAAATTACCACTCGATGTGCAAAGCATCCTGCGCCGAAAGGGTGAAGGAAAGCGTGAGGGTATCGTTTTCCTTGTCCAAAACGGGCGCATAAGCCGAAAGCGCGGCGGGAATTTCTTCCTTCGCGCCGTATTCCGAAGCGCGAAGAATGATTTTTGCATTGCCGCCCTCGTCGCGGATGTTAAAAATAAAGAGATGCGTTTTTCCGTCCGTTGCCTTCCAGCCACCCGCGATCACGGTGGGAACAACAAGATCGTCACCGCCCCACATATGCGGCGTGGAGGTGTGCGTGGGAAGCTCGGTCGAAACGAGCGGCGGGCGAAGCATCGTTCCCGTCACGAAAAGCTTTCTCATATCATAGCGCAGATGTGCAAGCTTGTAGAGAAAGGGGAAGACGGCCTCGTTATCCTGCACGTCGTAGTTGATCCATCCGAGCTGCTGTCCCTGCACGAGGGATTTGGCAAAGGTATAGCGCGAATAAATGAAATCGCCCTTTCGCCAGCCGTTGATCACGCGGCCGACCATCGTAATGTATCTTGAGTAGATCACGGCAAAGGCGGGCACCTCGCCGTTTTCGCCCCAATGCCAGGTAAGATAGCCGTCAAAGCTGTCAAGATACGGCTCTGCATTGCATTCCGTAAAGGAGAATTTTCGTTCGTCCTTTTCCGCGCGGATGCGGCGGAAGAGAGCGCGCGTGCCATCAAGCCATGCGCCGCTGTTGCCGGGCGCGTGCGAGTGCGTGGGATCTGCGCAGGGGCGTGCTCCCATGGCGGCGGTCTGATCGTAATAAATACCGTCAAGGCCGAGCTCGTCCTCAATTCTCTCGGAAAGGCGGGAGATCATCCGATGCCAAACGGGAGAGGAGGGGCAAACGGCGATGAGATTTGTCTTTTCTCCGTCGGGCTTGATCTGCGGATATACCTCAACGAAGAGGTTTCCGTCCTTGTCCTTGGCGGCCTCGTGAATTCCCGTCACGGCAAAGCTTTCCTCGAGCGTGGGAGCGTTATCGCGGGATTCCCAGCTCGATGCATTGATATAAGGCGCGATATAGATGCCTGCATCCTGCACCCTTTTTACGCCGTCCTTAAAATCGTCCTTCGCGGGTAAAAAGTGCGGATAATCGATATTGAAGGCGTTCTTGTGCCAGTTGTAAACGTGATAGCCCACGGGAAGACCGAGCTTTTCCTTTAGCTTGATCGCCTCGCGCCACCATGCGTCCTTGTCGCTGTTGTTTCGGTAGCGAAGGGTTTCGGGCATATTGTTTCCTTGCTCGGGAATGTTGGGAAGAAAGTCCATGATCCAGAAGGGAAGCTCCTTGAAGTAATCGGGCGTATCGGGGCGTCCGTATTCTCCGAGTGTGGGAAGCCAGTCGGCGTGCTGAACGAATTCGCCGTAGCGAAGCGCGCAATCGTACCAGTCCCCCTTGATGTATTCCCAGGTAACGCCGCCGCGCAGAGAAAATGAATTGGAAGCAAGTCCCATGCCCTCCGCAGGGTAGGAAGCGCCGAGCCTCAGCTCGCCTCCCTCCGAATTGACCGTATAATATTTCGTGCGCGCCTCGCGGTCGTGATGGCCGAGATACAGGGCATCTCCCTCAGCGAAGATCGCCATATACTGCATGCAGTAGCGCGAGGAGGGATACATCCAGTCGAGCTTTAGATTTTTGTGTCTGAAATCCTCGATCACGCGACCGGGGCCGCTCGTAATAAAGAGGTCGAAAATATCGTTTTCCACGTTCGGATAAGGATACGAGGCCTCCATCACGCTGTATCGGCTGTCGAGGTTGGAAATATCCGTAGAGAAGGTAAGCCCCTTATCACCGATCACGGCCGTCACCGTCACCGCAAGATCGATTTTTCCCTCATATCCGCGAAAGAAAAAGCGCAGATACCCCTCTCTTTGCCGCACCGTCACCTCGCGCCATCCCGCCTCGGAGGAAACGGTAAAATCCTCCTTGGACGAAAGCGGTCGCAGATTCAGCGTAAAAAGAGGCGAGCGGCTGAACGCGATATGACCGAAGCGTCCGCCCGCAATATAAGCGCCCGCCTCGTTTTTTTCAAAATTCACGGTGAAGCTTTTCTTCCCGGTCGTGATAAACATAGTGATTCTCCTTTTAGAATTTCCGTGCTGTTGTATATAAAAACATTTTACATGAAAAAGATAAAAAAAGCAAGCAACGCTTGGTTGTTTCTTACCGCGCGGCGCGGGATTGCTTTTTGAACTGCGCCGCAGATATCCCCTCGTATTTTTTAAACGCGTGCGAAAACGCGTAATAATCCGAAAATCCCGATCGCTCGGCCACCTCGGAGAGCGGCATATCGTAGCTGATGATCATTGTTTTTGAAAAATCAATGCGCTTTTTAGCAATATAATCGAAAAGATGAGTCCCCTCGTGTTTTTTGAAAAGCGAGCAAAGATATCCCGGCGCAAGATGCACCGCCTCGGCGATCTGTGCGAGCGTATAGTGCGCGTAAGGCTTGTCAAGCACCATTTGCTTCACCGCTCTCACGTAGGCGTTGCCGCCGCCCGTGGCGCTCTCGGTCAGAGAGCTCAATAAATAGGTCAGCAGGGAATCGCATTTTTGCGCTCGCTCGGGGCTTTCCGTGTGGTAGCATTCGTATAGCAGCTTGAGAAGATATACGCCGTCGGCATTGACTGCATTTTTGATTACGCCGGAGAGCGAAAAGGCGTGCCCCTTCGGAAATACGAGATTTAAGCTTGCAAAGGTCGCGCTTTTTTCCGAAGCCGTTCGTTCTCGTTTGACGCCTGCGGGAAAAACGATCGCCTCCCCCGCGTGTAAAACGGTGGGGATTCCGTTGAAAAGATAGTGAAGCTCTCCGTCGATCAGATAGGTAATATCCGTATAGGGAAGTGTAAAAGGCGCCACCGCTCTCGGTGGCTCATTCGTATGAAAATTGTAGAGAAGTATTTGTATGTCCTTCATTTTTTCTCCGGGATGTTTTTTGTCGGTGTGTGGATTCTCCCACGCGATTATTTTAGCATAGCCGAAAGAAAAAGTCAAGAAAGCGCACCTGAATATTTCGCAACTTTTCGGGATAAGAAATGAATATTTGCTCTTGTCCGCCTTGAAAAAAACTGATATAATAAAAATGAAAAATGCACTGTTTTTATGAAAAATGCATTTTTGTTATGGAAAAACGATTTTGGAAATGTTATACTGAATAAAACCGACTTTGTTCGAAAGGAAGGCGTATATATGAGTTTATCATTATTAAAGGTGAATGAAAACGCGTATCAGATAAGAGACGGCAAAAAAAGTTCTTCCATGCTTTCGCGTTACGGCATTTTAAAGGGAGAAGCCGTCCCCCATGAAAACGGTGCGGATATTTCCGTCCTGGGCGAAAGGGTGATCCTTGGTGCAAAGCGTCAGGTTGCGCTTTCCGTAAAGCGGTACGGGGAACGCTACGTGATCGAGGTGCCGATCTCGGAAAACGAGGGATTTTACGGTCTCGGTGATTCCTCGCGTGACGGTATTCAGCTGAGCGGCAAGGAGATCACGCTCTGGAAATCCAACGTAAAATGCTACGGTCCCATGCCCCTCCTGCTTTCGGGTGACGGTTGGGCGATCCTTGTAAATACCACCTATAAAACCGTTTTTGATATCGGAAAAAACGATAAGAATACGCTTGTTATCAAGGTGTACGGCGGCCAAATCGATTTCTACCTCTTTAAAGCCGATAGCCTCCTCGGGCTCGTGCAGACGGTCACCAAGGTCACGGGGCGGCCGATGATGCTCCCGAAGTTCGGATACGGACTCACTGTCGTCAATAACGAGGATATCTCGATCCCTCAGCTTCTTGAATATACAAGACTTTACAGAGAGCAGGATATCCCCTGCGACGTCATGGGGCTGGAGCCCTCCTGGATGCAGCAGCATTACGATTTTTCGTTGGATAAATGGTGGAATAAGGAAAAATTCTACGTGCCGTATTGGATGCCGAAAAATACGGCGGGCGCGGGCACGTTCTTTCATCCCGTGCGTTGTATGGGCATGCAGATGTCGCTTTGGCTCTGCGAGGATTACGATCTGATCTACCATGAGGAGGGCATTCTCCCCGAGGAGAAGGACGAGAGCGGTTTCCCCGAGGGCACAGAGATCGAGGACGCGCATTTTAATAACGCCGTGGAATATCAGGATAAATTAACGAAGATCGGCGAGCCTTGGTTTCGGCATCTTGAGAAATTTGTGGATAACTGTGCGGCAGGCTTCAAGCTGGATGCATCGAATCAAGTGTTTGCACATCCGGACCGTCTTTGGGGCGGTAAATTCCATGACGACGAGGTGCATAACGTCTATCCCGTTATCCTCGCAAAGCAAATGTTCGAGGGCTTCAAGGCGCACACGGGCAGAAGAATTATGACCAACACCTCCTGTGCCTACGTGGGAACACAGCAGTATGCCGCTACTTGGGCGGGCGATACGGGCGGCGGCGCAAAAACGCTGATCTCTATCATGAACTATGCAATGTGCGGCCATTCCAACACCTCTTGCGATATGGCAACCACCGATCCGTATTCCATTCATTATTGCTTCCTCTCCCCTTGGGCACAGCAAAACTTCTGGAACTCGTGGAACTATCCTTGGTATCTGGATGAGGAGCTGAAAAGCCGTTTCGTGTTCTACGACCGTCTGCGCTCGTCGCTTTTTCCGTATATCTACTATACCGCACACGAGGCCAATCGGGACGGCATTCCCATGCTTCGTCCTCTGCCGCTTGTGTATGAGGGACAGGGCTACGATAATGTTAACAACGCCTATATGCTTGGTGATAATCTTCTGGTCGGTGCATTCGATATGCATTTCCCGATCCCCGAGGGAGAATGGGTGGATTATTTCACGGGCGAGACTTATGAGGGCGGAAAATGGATCGATTACGAGCCGAAGGGACTTGCCTCGGGTGCGCTCCTCGTGAAAAAGGGTGCCGTGGTCGTCACGATGAAGCCGCAGAAGTATATTCTTGAGAAGGATCACGAATATACCGTAAATCTCTACCCCGGCAAGGATGCGGGGAAGAGCGCGATCTATGAGGATGACGGCTTTACCTTCGATTATGAAAACGGCGGCTATGCGCTGACCGAGATCACCGCAAGCGGCGTGCATGACGGTCGCATCACTCTTACCGTCGGAAAGCGAGAGGGCGACTTTGCGGGCCGTCCCGAGAATGGGCACGATCTTCATAAAAATTCGATCCCGAGGATCGACGGCATTCGTCCCCTCTCGGATCTGAAGCTTGTGATCCATGGCGCATACGCGAAGCGCATCACCCTGAACGGTGAGACCGTTCCCTTTACGTACAAAGGAAACGATACGGAGCTTTTGATCCCTGCGGCATTGCGCGAATTCGCTCCGCTTGCATACGAGGTCGAGCTTTAAAAAAATCAAAAACATAAAAAGCATCTGCGGCAGAAAAATCTGCCGCAGATGCTTTTTATATCATAATCCAATGATCAGAACAAACCGGTGATCTCGCCGTTTTCGTCAATATCGATCTTTTCGGCGGAGGGAACCTTGGGAAGACCGGGCATCGTCATGATATCACCCGTAAGGGCAACCACGAAGCCTGCACCCGCGCTGACGCGCACGTTCTTCACCGTGATGGAGAAATCCTCGGGTGCGCCGAGCTTGGTCGCATCGTCCGAGAAGCTGTACTGCGTTTTTGCCATACAAACGGGGAAGGAGCCGAAGCCGAGCTCTGCAAAGCGAGCCAGCTGCTTCTTTACTGCAGGCACGAAGGTAACGCTCTTGCCGCGGTAAACCTTCTTCACGATCGCGGCGATCTTTTCCTCGAGAGAAAGCTCGCTTTCGTAGGAGTAGGTGAAGCTTGCGCTCTCCTCCTCGCAAAGACGAACGACCTCCTTTGCAAGCTCCTCGCCGCCCTTGCCGCCTTCAGCCCAAACGTTGGAAAGTGCAACGTTTACGCCGAGCTTCTTGCATTCTGCAATGATCGTCTCGATCTCGGCATCGGTATCGGTGGGGAAGCGGTTGACCGCAACCACGCAGGGAAGACCGAATACGTTCTTCACGTTGTCAATGTGGCGCATAAGGTTGGGAAGTCCCTTGCAAAGAGCATCCAGGTTTTCCGTGCCAAGCTCGGTCTTTGCAAGACCGCCGTGCATTTTAAGCGCGCGAACGGTGGCAACCAATACGACCGCGCGAGGAGAAAGTCCTGCCATGCGGCACTTAATGTCAAAGAACTTCTCTGCGCCGAGGTCTGCGCCAAATCCGGCCTCGGTGATGGCGTAATCGCCCATCTTGAGTGCCATCTTGGTTGCGATCACGGAGTTGCAGCCGTGCGCAATGTTGGCAAAAGGACCGCCGTGCACGAATGCGGGCGTGCCCTCAAGGGTTTGCACGAGGTTGGGCTTGATGGCATCCTTCAGAAGTGCGCACATTGCGCCCTGAGCCTTCAGCTGACCTGCGGTTACGGGCTGATCGTCATAGGTATAAGCAACGATGATCTTCGAAAGTCTTTCCTTCAGATCCGAAAGAGAGGTGGAGAGGCAGAGGATCGCCATGATCTCGGATGCAACCGTGATATCGAAGCCGTCCTCGCGAGGAACGCCGTTCACCTTGCCGCCCAGACCGTCCACAACGTAGCGAAGCTGGCGGTCATTCATGTCCACGCAGCGCTTCCAAACGATCTTTCTGGTATCAATGCCGAGTGCATTTCCCTGATGAATATGGTTGTCCAGCATGGCTGCAAGCAGGTTGTTTGCCGCGCCGATGGCGTGGAAGTCACCCGTGAAATGAAGGTTGATATCCTCCATGGGAACGACCTGTGCATAGCCGCCGCCTGCCGCGCCGCCCTTGATGCCGAAAACAGGGCCGAGAGAGGGCTCACGCAGAGCCACAACGGCATCCTTGCCGATGCGGCGAAGGCCGTCGGCAAGACCGATGGTGGTCGTGGTCTTACCCTCACCCGCAGGGGTGGGGGTAATTGCCGTAACGAGGATCAGCTTTCCGTCCTCCTTCTTCGTGTCCTTCAGAAGGGAAAGGTCGATCTTCGCCTTATATTTTCCGTAGTATTCAAGATAGCTCTCGTCTACGTGCGCGGTTTTTGCAACCTCGCTGATATGCTGCATTTTGCAGGCCTTTGCGATTTCAATGTCCGTAAGATAAGCCATTTTTTCTTCTCCTTACTTAAAGTACTTCACCGCAGAAGCAAAGAGCTTCATGTCGTATTCACCGGGCACGTTCTTGTAAAGCCCGTTTCCGATTCTCTCGGAGTGTCCCATCTTACCGAGCACGCGGCCGTCGGGAGAAAGAATACCCTCGATCGCGCACATGGAGTCGTTGGGGTTGTAGTGAATATCATCGGTTGCAAAGCCGTCAAGATCCACGTACTGCGTAGCGATCTGTCCGTTCTCGGCAAGCGATTTCAGCACGCCCTCTTCAGCAAGGAAGCGTCCCTCGCCGTGCGAGATCGGCACGTTGTAGATCTCGCCAACCTCGCAGCCTGCGAGCCAGGGAGAATTGTTGGTGCAAACGCGGGTGCGAACGATGCGCGACTGGTGGCGTCCGATCGTGTTATAGGTCAGCGTGGGGCAATGCGCATCGGTGTCGATGATCTTGCCGTAGGGAACGAGTCCGAGCTTGATAAGAGCCTGGAAGCCGTTGCAGATACCGAGCATCAATCCGTCGCGCTTTTCAAGCAGATCGGTAACCGCCTCTTTTACTGCGCCGTTGCGGAAGAACGCCGTGATGAACTTACCCGATCCGTCGGGCTCGTCACCGCCGGAGAAGCCGCCGGGGATGAAGATGATCTGGGACTCTGCCGCTTTCTTCGCGAAGCTTTCCACGCTTCTCGAAATGCCGGCGGAGGAAAGGTTATTGATAACGAAGATCTCTGCCTCTGCGCCCGCATCGCGAACGGCCTTCGCGCTGTCAAATTCGCAGTTCGTGCCAGGGAATACGGGGATAAGAACCTTCGGTCTTGCAACCTTTACGGCAGGTGCCTTGACGGTACCCTTGGTATAATTGAAATGAGGGATCTTCTTCGTCGTGCTCTGGATATTGCAGGGGAAGACGCTCTCAAGCTTTCCTTCGTAAACGGCCTGCAGATCCGCAAGGGCAAGTGCCGCGTCCTTATGTGCGATCTCCGCCTTCTCGGTGGTCTCACCGATCAGAAGGCCGTCGATCTCTTCGGTAGCCTCAATGAGGAACGAGCCGTAGGAGTAAGCGAAGAGAGGAGCGACGGCAAGAGCGGCGTCATACTTAAAGCCGATGCCGTTACCGATCGCCATCTTCAGAACCGCCTCTGCAACGCCGCCCATACCGAGGGTGTAGGTAGCAACTGCCTTGCCGGCTCTCTGGAGCTCGGTTACCTTGTCGAAGAGAGAAAGAAGGGAAGCGGTCACGGGAAGACCGTCACCGTCGTATTCGGGAGAAAGGAGGTAAACCTTGTGGCCTGCCGCCTTGAATTCGGGAGAAACGATGTTCTGCACCTTGTCGGTCGTAACCGCGAAGGAAACGAGCGTGGGAGGAACGTCGAGCTTCTCAAAGCTGCCGCTCATGGAGTCCTTGCCGCCGATGGCCGCAATGCCGAGCTCCTTCTGTGCGCGGAAGGCACCGAGAAGCGCCGCCATGGGCTGGCCCCAACGCTTGGGATCCTTGCCGGGGCGCGCGAAGTATTCCTGGAAGGTGAGGTAGGTGTCCTCGAAGGATGCGCCTGCCGCGATCAGCTTCGCCGCGGACTCAACAACGGCGAGATACGCGCCGTGGTAGGGGCTCTTCTCGGAAACGAAGGGGTTGTAGCCGTAGGCCATCAGCGAGCAATCGTCCGTATGTGCCTTTTCCACGGAGATCTTGTGAACCATGGCCTGAATGGGCGTCTGCTGATGCTTGCCGCCGAAGGGCATAAGCACCGTGCCTGCACCGATCGTGGAGTCGAATCTTTCGGAAAGACCGCGCTTGGAGCAGGTGTTGAGATCGGAAGCAAGTGCGTTATATTCCTTGCAGAAATCGTCGGAAATATCACGAACATGCAAACTATACTTGTCAGTTTCAATGTTAATATGCTTTTCCGCACCGTTGGAGTTGAGGAATTCGCGGTCGATATCAACGATGATCTGACCCTTCCAATCCATCACGAGCTTCTTCTCCTCGGTGACGGTGGCAACCACGGTAGCCTCAAGGTTTTCGCTCTCGGCAAGGGCAATAAAGGCATCCTTATCCTCGGGCGCAACCACAACGGCCATTCTCTCCTGCGATTCGCTGATCGCAAGCTCCGTGCCGTCAAGGCCGTCGTATTTCTTGGGAACGGTGTCAAGATGAATGGAAAGTCCGTCCGCCAGCTCGCCGATCGCAACCGACACGCCGCCTGCGCCGAAATCGTTGCAGCGCTTGATCATGCGGCTCGCCGTCTCGTTGCGGAAAAGGCGCTGGAGCTTTCTTTCCTCGGGAGCGTTACCCTTCTGTACCTCTGCGCCGCAGCTTTCAAGAGATGCAACGGTGTGAGACTTGGAGGAGCCGGTTGCGCCGCCGCAGCCGTCACGGCCGGTGCGGCCGCCAAGAAGAATAACCACGTCGCCGGGTGCGGGACATTCGCGGCGAACACAGCGCTCGGGCGCTGCGGCGATCACCGCACCGATCTCCATGCGCTTTGCGGCGTAGCCATCGTGGTAGATCTCGTCAACAAGACCGGTAGCAAGACCGATCTGGTTACCGTAAGAGGAATAGCCTGCCGCCGCGGTGGTAACGATCTTTCTCTGGGGAAGCTTACCCTCCATGGTTTCGGAAACGGGCTTCGTGGGATCGGCAGCACCCGTTACGCGCATTGCGCCGTAAACGTAGGAGCGGCCGGAAAGCGGGTCGCGGATCGCGCCGCCGATGCAGGTTGCCGCACCGCCGAAGGGCTCGATCTCGGTGGGATGGTTGTGCGTCTCGTTCTTGAAGAGAAGAAGCCAAGGCTCTGCCTTGCCGTCTACCTCAACCGTGATCTTCACGGTGCAGGCGTTGATCTCCTCGGACTCATCCAGCTTATCAAGCTTGCCGATCTTCTTCAGATACTTTGCGGCAAGCGTGCCGATATCCATGAGGTTCTGAGGCTTCGTTCTTTCGAGCGCCTCGCGGGTAGCGAGATAATCCTTGTAGGCCTCCTCAAGAAGCGGATCCTCGAAGGTAACCTTGTCGATCGTCGTGAGGAAGGTGGTATGGCGGCAGTGATCGGACCAATAGGTATCGATCATGCGGATCTCGGTGATGGTGGGGTTTCTCTTTTTAGAGATGAAATACTGCTGACAGAATGCGATATCGTCGATATCCATAGCCAGTCCGTAGTCCTTCACGAAGGCGGCAAGTCCGTCTCTGTCGAGTGCGGCGCTACGGTATACGATGCGGCACAGGCAGCTGAGCTTATATCAAGAGAGGTGCTGTGCGCTACGGTAAACGGCGAGGTAGTCGAGCTGAGCTATGCTCTTTGCTCTGACGCTG
>JAZQTA010000065.1:0-1825 GCA_045630385.1 Eubacteriales bacterium
TTGTCAAAAAGTATCTCCTTATCATCGGGGAAACTGTAAAAATACTTCAGATCACACTCGGCGTACATCATATTCATACCCGCAAAATCCCAAGCCTCGTCCGAAAAATCGAAATTCTCCTTGCCGCAAAGACGCTGAACCGTTCTTTTTGACGAGAAGAATGAGTAAACTCCCCTTCGGCTTTGATCGCCGCCGAGGATGTCGATCAGATCCTTGCCGTCGAGCGACATATCCGAGCGATCCGCGCCGCCGATCGAGATCAGCGTGGGCGCAATATCAACGAGTGAAACGGGAGTATCGCACCGCTTACCGCCGACAAAATCGCCGCCGCGTGCTATCAGCGGAATATGTGCCGCTGCATCGTGCATACTGCGCTTGCCGAAACAGCCATAGTCACCCAGCAGCTCACCGTGGTCGGATGCGAAAAGTATAAGCGTATTTTCAAGCTGACCGTTTTCTTCGAGGCGTTCAATTACCCTGCCGATCTGATAATCGACAAAGGAAACACAAGCGTAATAATACGCCTTCATCGTCCGCAACAGGTGCTCGTCCCACCCGCGGTTTTTGTATTTGGTTCGATTTTGAATCTTATTTATAAATATCTGGAGCTCTTCATAATTTTCGGGCAGCTTCGGAATCGGCATCTCCTCAGAGCGGTAAAGCGTATGCCAAGGCGATGGCGGAGCAAAGGGCGGGTGAGGATGAATAAAGCTCGAGAACAGATACCACGGGCGATCGCTTCCCTTTTGCTCGTCGAGGAATGCCATCGTTCTGTCACCGATCCACTGTGTCGGGTGCAATCTCTGCGGCATCCGAGCGGGTTGCGGAATATAATACATCTCGCTTCGCACACCGTGCGGTTCGATACAGTAATCAAATCCCGCGGCAATGAGATCGTTCATATAATTCTCGCGCGACATATCCTTGAAGCCGATCTCCTCCTGATACTCACGGCTCTCAAAGCCGCGCAAAGCGTACTTATCGGGCGAAAAATGACATTTCCCGATCGCGTGCGTGCGATAACCGGCGCGAGTCAGCGCATCAACGTAGGAAAGTCTGCCGTCCACGGGCATTTTGCTGTTTTCGTAGCAATTCGTGTGTATCGGGTACTGACCGTAATGCAGCGAGCATCTTGCCGCAACGCAAACGGGCGAGGGTGTATAGGCGTTGGTAAAGGTCACGCCCTCCCTTATCAAGCGGTCGAGATTTGGAGTTTTTATATGCGGATTTCCGTGCGCCGCGATCGCATCAAAGCGGAACTGATCGGCGAAGAAAAAGAGTACGTTCGGTCTCATGCGCTCACCTCGTTTTTCTTTAATTATATCATATACGGTACGCCTTGTCAACAAATCCATGAATAAGAGAAAACTTGACACAGCGAAAAAAATATGATATAATCAAATTGTAGGAACTCATCACGCACCGTTTCGACCGAAAGGAGGTCAAAATGAAGCTCAAGAGATGGCTTATGCCGATATTTTCTTTGCTCATCTGCGTGTTACTGTTCATATTGACAGGGGCAGTTAGCATCATTTTTGATAATGAAGCGCTTTCGATCATTTTGATATTAATGTTGTCTTATCTCTTTCAGATAATCCCTTATGTTACCTCATTTTTCTACGGATACTATATTCTGAAAAACGCATCACACAAGGCTCTTTTTGTCATTTACAACGCACTCTTGCACTCGTCAGCTTTCGCTGCCACGGTCTTTCTTACGAAAAATGCGTTCGCTTTGTATTTTGCCGCACTTATGGTTCTTATCTCTTTATTATCTGCGGCATTAGGAGTGTTGTTTTCTAAAAAAGCAGAAGTTCAACAACAA
>JAZQTA010000066.1:0-11383 GCA_045630385.1 Eubacteriales bacterium
CTGTTCGTCAGGCTACGATTTCGCTATCCCTTCTTCTCGCCTACACCTCACGGTGTAAACCTTGGGAGTCGCTTTCGGGTTGGTCGGTAACTACCTCCCAGCGGACTTTCACCGCAGAGCATTGATATGCCCGTCATACTAGAAAATGGGCGAGGCAGAGCCTCGCCCATCTGTTTTTTTGTGATTTGGCGCTTATTCGCCGTCGTAGTTATAGGTCAGAGTGTAACTACGGATATTGCTATCCCAGCCGTTGCCCTTGGTGATGGCATTCCACTGCTCCTCTGTGCCGCGGTAGTTGATATTCTTGATGTTATAGCAAACATAGAACGCATAGCTACCGATGGTGGTCACGCTATCGGGGATAGTAACAGAGGTAAGGCTATTGCAATTATAGAACGCATCGCTACCGATCTCGGTCACGCTATCAGGGATGGTAACAGAGGTGAGGCTATTGCAATTATAGAACGCATAACTACCAATGGTGGTCACGCTCTCGGGGATGACAACGTGCTTGACGGGCTCACCGTTCAAGAGAAGCTGATCGGCGTAGTACATGGGGTTCGCGTTAAGGCTTGCAAAAGCAATTTTGCACCAAGCGTCCATATCCGTAATGTGAACGGTTTCCAGAGCGTTGCAACCATAGAACGTTTCGTGACCAATGGTGGTCACGCTATTGGGGATAACAACGCTTTCAAGGCCGGACAATCTGTAGAAGGTATACTTGATCTCTGTTACATCATCGGGGATGACAACGTGCTTGACGGGCTTGCCGTTCAAGAGGAGCTGATCGGCGTAGTACATGGGATTCGCGTCATTGCTTGCAAAAGCAATTTTGCACCAAGCGTCCATATCCGTAATGTGAACGGTTTGAAGGGCATTGCAGCCGGAGAAGGCATTGCCGCCGATGGAAGTGACACCGCTGCCGAGGGTGATATCGGTGAGATTCTTGCAATTATAGAATGCATAGCTACAGATGGAGGTCACGCTATCCGGGATGGCAATGATCGTCATGTTAGCGCAATTTCTAAAGACACCGTAGGCGATAAACTCCGTACCCTCGTGAATAACGTAGGTGGTGAGATTTTTGTTCTTTACGGAGATCAAAATGGCGTAAGGATTATCCACCGTGCCCACATAGGTGCCGTAGTCATCCTCGGTAAAGAGTGCGGCGTTGCAATCCTTGAACACGTCCTCACCAAAGGTGACCTTCTTGCTGTTGATCATGATGCTTGTGAGGCCGGTGCAATTATAGAACGCATAGCTACCAATGGTGGTCACGCTATCGGGGATGGTAACAGAGGTAAGGCTTCTACACCAAGCGAACGCATAGCTACCAATGGTGGTCACGCTATCGGGGATGGTAACAGAGGTAAGGCTATAGCAATCATCGAACGCAGAGCTACCGATGGTGGTCACGCTATTGGGGATAGTGACAGAGGTAAGGCTATTGCAATTATAGAACGCAGCGCTACCGATCTCGGTCACGCTATCCGGGATGGTAACAGTGGTGGGGGCAGTGCAATCTCTGAACGCATACCGATTGATCTCATAGCTTGCGCCGTTGTAGCTTGCGGGCAGGGTGAGCGCCGCATCGCTGCCGGTATAGGCCACCAAATAGTGCATGCCGTTATAGGCGTAGAAGAGATAGTCCCCAACGCAGACAATCTTGCTTTCGCCGGTGTGCACCTCCTCGGCGTAATAAGCAACGTCGCCGTTATCGGAGTAGCCTGCCCGGATGTTGAGAGCAGATCTGTTGATCACCTCAACGAGTCGGTAACAATGGAAGAATGCCTCCTCGCCAATAATCTCCACGCCACTGCCGAGGGTGACGCTTACAAGCATGTCGCAACTATAGAATGCCTGCTTTCCGATGGTAGTGACGCTATCGGGGATGACGATGCTTGTCAGCTTTTCGCAATACGAAAACGCGTAATCATCAATGGTTTCAACGCCATTGGCGATGATGACAGCGTTAAGATTGGAGTAACCGTAGAAAGCATTTTCGTATACGCGCGTGGGCTTGCCGTTGTCAGGCACGGGGAGGGTGATCTCGGTGGCGGAGCCAACGTAGCCGAGGATGATGTTTTCGGTATCGCCGAGGCAGAGGATAAAGCCATTCTCATCCACAAAAACTTGTGCCGTTTCCGCAAGGGAGGTGTGGATCACCTTGGCGTATCGAGCCATACTGCCATAGTCGGTACTGCCGGGCGTGAGGACGAGTGCTGAGAGATTGAAAATTTCGTATAGCTTGGTGCAATTATAAAAAGCGTTAGAGCCCACGGTGGTGAGTCTTTCGGAGCGGATGATCAGCCGCGAGAGGTTGGAGCAGTTATCAAATGCACGGCTTCCAATATCATAGACGCGCTCGGGCAGGTCAATGACCGCGAGTTTGGTGCAGCTCCGGAACGCTTCGCTTCCAATGGAGGTCAAGGCTGCGGGCATATCAACCTCGAGTAGAGCGGTGCAGTTATAAAATGCAGATTGACCGATCTCCACTACGCCATCGGGGATCGCGATGCTCTCCAGCGACTTGCAATTGGAGAAGCAGCTATTCGGTATCTTCTGAATTCCATCGGGAAGAACGATGCTTTTAATAGCGGTATATGCAAAGGCGGAATTTTCCAGCGAAGTGAGCCCTTCGGGCAGCTTGACCTCAGTAAGCGACGTACAGCCGCGGAATGTGCCGTCCAGCGTCTTCAAACCGGTAAATCCGGAGAGATCCACGGAGGTAAGGGCGGTGCAGTTGTAGAAAAGTCCGTAGCCGATCGAGGTAATCTTGCTCGGATCCTCAAATACCACTTCCTTCAAGGCGGGCATATTGGCGAAGGCGTACCACCCGAAGGCTTGAACCGAGGCCGGCACGGTGACCTTTTCGATGCTGGTGCAGCCCTGCAGAATGAGATATACTTTAGTCACGCCGTTGGGGATGGTCACCTCGGTAACGAGCTTCCCGTTGCAGTAAAGCTCGGCACCGTTCCAAAGAGGACCGACGTTCGTATTACCGTTGTTGAATCCGATATTGAAGATGGAATCAAGGCTTGCTACGTTGACTCGTTTGAGATTCGTGCAACCGTTGAACATACCGGATATGTTGCTCAGCGATGCAGGCAAGGTCAGCTCGGTCAGTCCTGTGCAGTAGTCGAAGGCGTAGTCGTAGAAGTATTTAACGGAATCCGGCAGATGAAACTCGGTGATCTGCGCGCACTTATAAAAGGCGTATTGGGGCACCTCGGTTGCGCCGTCGGCAAGCGTAATTGACTTGAAGCGCAGGGGCAGCATGCCGTGCTGTGCGTCGTACTGCGTGGCACCAAAGATCCAGCCGAACCAGGAGTTGGAGGAGGTGGCGCTCTCACCGATGAAGGGCACGGTCATCTTCTCGATATTATCACAGTAGAAGAAGGCGCCGTTATCGATCTTTTGGATAGTGGAGGGGATCACGACCTCCTTCAAGGTCATCACGTTGTTGAAGGCTCTGGTGGCGATGCGCGTGATGTAGGTGTTCTTATAGGAGGAGGGCAGGGTGATGCTTTCGTCATCGCCGTAATAGCCCGTGATCACGTATTCGCCGTTTGCGGAATCAAGCTCGTAGGCGTAGGGCAGGGTGGTGACCTCCAGCACGATACTGCCGGGCTCAATGCCGTACTGCGCATATGCCGAAAGGTCTTTGAGCTCAGCATAAAGATTTTGCTTGCCGATGCTGCCGGGTGCAAAGCCCTCGGTGTTCCAAGCAACCTCCAGCGTGACCGTGTTGCCGTCTACCTCAAAGGTCACGGCGGTGGGCAGGTCTATGTCATCAAGGTCGCCGTTGTAGGGAATCTCCGCCTTCAGCATCATCTGAGCCACTACGTTAGATACGTCCTTATAAACAGCGAAGTATTTCTTGTTTTTGTTGCTTACGGTGATCTCCATTGCGGCATCAAAGCTGACAAGAATGCCGTTTTCATCCAGCCAATGGGAAAAGCGCATACCGGGGGCAGGGGCGTTGGCAGTAATAACCACCTTTTCGCCGGCAAGGTAACGGCCCGTAGTAAAGCCGTCGGGCAGGGTACCGTCGATGACGCTGATCTTATAGTACTTGCCGTTTGCGGGGCGGTTCGTGTTGTGGCCAAAGCTGTTTTGCGCGGCCGTGCCATATTCAAGCATTGAGGTAAACAGCTTCAGCTGGCCGTTTCCGATGTTGCCCTGCTCCTGCATGGCGTGCACGTACTCCAGCACGCTGAATTTCATGACGTCGGTGTAGTATTCATTGCCGTCGATCACCACGCATGCGCGGGCGTAAATATCGTCGGTCATTTCCTTGGCGGCAATGCCGTTGGTATAGAAGATCAGGCACTCCTCGCCCTTGATCTTTGCTTTGCCGCTGTTTGTGACAGAATATTTCTCCGTGCCGAGTGCATAGCTCTCACGCGCCTCGTCCCAGAAAAGCATTTTGATCTCGTGCTGTGTTCTGTCAAAGCCCTCGTTTTTGACGGCATAGAGAATGTAAAGCGAGTCAGAATAGGATACGTTGTTTGCAACGATTTCCATTTCCACCTCGGACGGTATGACTGTCTCGGGCTCTTTTACGGCGTAAGCGGCGACAAACACCGTGCCGATGATCAGGAGCGACAGCAGTACCGATGTAATCAATTTTTTGAATAAATGCACTTTCATAGAATGCTCCTTTCTTTTTTCGACCTTATAGCCAGCCGTCACCCATGACGTTATCGTCCTCCCAATCGGTCTCGGGGGTGATCGGTGTGTCTAAGTTGCTGTTACCACCGCTGACGGTGATGATATCGCTGGATATGAACTTAATCAAAGCGATTTTTGGTGCTTCGTAAGGAAACTTGAGGTTCATGTTTTTCTCCTTTCTGTATATATGCTTGGTAAAATAAAAAAGCGCGCCAACCGAAGTCAGCGCACCGAAAAACGCAAACTCCAATTGTCGCCAAACAAAATCTAAGCCACACCTCTAAAAGAGGATGCAGAAAAGGGAGTGTGCATTTTTACCTAAAATAAAAATACACCCTCCACAAAGAAATGTGGCTGTTAAATTTTTTTGGCACGATCATTATACCACGTTTTTAACAAATTGTAAATAGAAATAAAGAAAAAATCACCGTAAGAATTTTATATCGATTATCCGCTTTAATGTCAAAACAAAACTCAATTGTAACATTACACGTAAAAATCATCTTTTTGTAAGAAGATATTGTTTTTTAGAGAATACCGTGCTATAATATTGAAAAACGCGACCGCCGTTTCTTTTGAAAACAGAGAATGGAGATATCCCATGAAACGCAATTTTTGTTTCTTTCATCCATATCATCCCGAAACCTGGCAGGCAATGATCGATTGCGGACTTGTTAAGGATGGAGACGGAGTAAAATTCAGCCAGAACCTTCTTCTTAAAGATGGGTATAAATTTAATCATCTTGCGGCAAAAGGGACGGAGCTTTATAACTATTTATATGAGAAAAAAGCCCCCTTTTATATTGATCGCTTGCAGGGTGGCTGTTATATCGAGGAATATCCGTACGATATGACCTTGATTGACGAATATCGCGAGATGCTGGGCGAGCGTTTTATGGGATGGCAGATGCACGAATGGCTCTCTAATTATAAGTCTGATCTTCGAAAAATGTCGGGCTTTGACGGTGATTTTAGCTCTGCGAAAGAAATTAAAAAATATATTTTCAAGAAGTACCCCTATCCGTGTCTTTTCCTCGAGGCCATGTCTGCCGAGGAAATGGCCGAGCGCGGCAATCCCGAGGACGTGGCACAGTTCCGCCGTAATATGCTCGATATTTATAAAAAAAGAAGACGTACGCACGGCGAGCTCATTCCGTGTGACAGCATCTATCTTGCATACGAGTTTGAGCTTCGAAACGGCGCTCGCATCGTAATGCCCGAGGTTGGAGCGCAAAGCGCCGATGCGCGGATGCAGATCGCCTATGCCAGAGGGGAAGCGAAGGCCTACGGGCGTTCGTTCGGCGTGTATTATGAGCCTTGGGGCGGTGAGCCGTTCTCGGCCTGCTGTTACCACAAGCAGGGGAAAAACGAATGGGGCGTTGGCGAGAGCTCTGACTTCCCATTTGAAACCAAAGGTCCAAACGGAGGTAGCTCCCGTTCGTTGCAATGGCGTGTTTTTCTGTACGGCTATATGAGCGGTGCTTCCATGATGGCGGAAGAATGGGGACTTTGCAATACCTTTGAGGATTGGAAAACCTTCAAGCTTTCGGAATACGGAAAGGTCAAGCTTGACTTTTTGAATTTCACCAGAAGGTATACCGATATAGGTGATATGCTGACGCCTGCTGCGGTAGTGCTCCCCGAAGCGTTGGACGTGCTGGACAATATCCGCGAGCCGAAACTCCATTGCGGATACGCGCTCGCAGATGAAACCAATGCGCTGAAAATGGAATACATCAAAAATACCGTCAAGGAAATCTTTGCAACGCCTACCGAGTGTGTGGGGAACGAGTGCAGAACGTTGATCAACAGCGATATGCCCGATGCCGTGGATATGTTGAATGCGGGCGATGAGAAAAGCGCCGTGATCGATTCCTACCGTTATTTGATCGATCTCACGGGGGATGAAGCGTTTGCCGCACGACACCCGAACTGTGTCAAGATAACCGAGCTTGCGAAGCTTTTGCGCGATGCCTTGCCATGTACCGTGGATGGGCTTCATTGGATGGTGAACGAGCGGATCGGCGGCGGATATTATCTGACGGTATTGAATAATATCGGCATCGACCGTACGGTGGAAAACGGCGAGATAAAGCTTCCGCAAGGAAGCAGATCTGCGAAGGTCGTATTTAAAAACGGCGCTCGCCCCGAATTGCTGGAGAGTGACGGCAGTCTTGTTTTCGCGGATGACGGTTACACGTTAACGCTTCCCGCAGGCGGATATGCGTTTATCCGATTCGCATAAGTATTATTGCGTAGAGCACATGAGCGAGATATGATTGCTGACGTTTGCATTGAATAGGAAGGTGAATCATTATAAAATGAATTCTTACAATGCAGTATTCGCTTTGTAAGTAGTAAATAGACGCGATCCGTGGATTGAAGTGAATCCAAGGATCGCGGCTTTTTAAGTATTTTGTTTAAGGATTTTGCGCGGCACCACTAAGTGTGATACCGAAGAGATCTGCAAGGGTGTTGTAGCGATCTTCGTTCTGAACATCATAATTCGAGGAATTACGGAACTCTTCGCGCGCCGATTCAATCTTATCTTTGATCTGCGATTTGGTTTCTTCATCAAGCTCCTGCGTCGCTTCTTGAATCGTTTCGGTTATAGAATCGTTCGTTTCTGTGATCTCCTTTACGGAATCCAAGCATACGTTGGAGTTAAGCACTGCATCAACGGATTGAACGACCTTTTCTTCGTTCGAGGATTCGTCCGAGGAATCGTCCGAGGAATCGGAATTGATAATATCCACAAGTCCGGAGAGCGCTTCGGCTTCCTTCTCGGCAAAAGCTTCGCCTGCGGCATTGATCTCTTCTTCAGAGGCATTGCTGTTTGCATTTTTGACAGCATCGATTTCTTTAAAGAGGTTATTGGTGTAGATTCCGAGAATTTCTTCGAGAATTTCTTCTGCCTCATCCTCTATGTCGGGATCCTCTGAATCCTCCGGGGGCGTGAAGTTATCGGGATTGAAACTCGTTTCAAAATCAGGATTGAAATCGTCATCGATGATGGTGTCATCGCCTTCTTCTCCATCTTCGCCTGTGTTTCCTCCGCCGGAAACGCTACCCTTGAGTCCGGAAATGATTCCGGAGATCATTTCGTTTTTTATGTCAGTGAAGTTGGGATCATGCTCGTCGAAAAGTTCCTTGAAAGCATCCTTTGCCTTTTCTTTTGTATCGTCATCACCATCGGTGCTTGCACCGGGGTTCTCACCTGTACCGGGATTTTCGCCTGTACCGGGATTCTCGCCTGCACCGGGGTTCTCACCTGCACCGGGATTCTCGCCCGTACCGGGATTCTCACCTGTACCGGGATTCTCGCCCGTACCGGGGTTCTCGCCTGTACCGGGATTTTCGCCTGTACCGGGATTTTCGCCTGTACCGGGATTTTCGCCTGTACCGGGATTTTCACCTGTACCGGGATTTTCACCTGTACCGGGATTCTCACCTGCACCGGGGTTTTCGCTTTCTCCCGGGAGCGGCGTTTCAAGTGCGGATTCGAAATCCTCTGCAATTTTTTCAAAGTCACTGTTTATATAGGTCTGATATGCGCCGTATCCGAGAATTGAAACGCTTAATACAAGCGTCATAAACTTAATCAAAAAATTCATTATTAAAATTCACCTCCCAAAGAGTTGATAACCCACTTGAGAATACCGCCGATCTGCTTCATGGAATCCTCATAGGTCGAGTCGCTGTTTGCCACGATGTCGTTGATTTGGAATACGATAGAAGGTTTCATAAAGCTTGCAAACGTTTCATTTTTAACAAGACCTTCGATAAGGAGAGGGGGGAGCTTTTTGATGCAGGTCGTTTGTTGCATTTTGTCCATGGTACGTCCAAGAAGCGTAAACTGATCCACCAGCATGAGCGCTCTGTCTATTTCATCGGTTTGATCCATTGTTTCGAGCTTCTCAACAACGTCAAGAAGACCGAATACGATGTCAATGCAAATCCGGCTATCTTCGGCGCGGGATTCTTCATCCCATTTATCAAAGCTTGTAGAATCAAGTAGCTTTTCAATCGTTACGGACTCGGTAGTAAAGGTATTGCGATTGAGCATCTCGGTTGCAAGCGCAACGCTCTTGGCGTTGATTTCGCTTGAAGTAACGGCTGTGCTCGAGGTGTAAGCGTTAAGAATCGTGTAAAGATTCTCTTTTGTGTATTGCTTATTGGTGGAATAACGCGTAAGCGCATTAATAAGACCTGCGATGGGAGAGAACTTATCCTTATATTCTTTCGCCACCTCATCCGAATAGATAATGATCTTCTTTTCGTTTTTATCGTAAATGTAGAGTTCTCCGTTGATCTCCATTGTGAAGTATCCATAAGATTTATCCTCGGATGCGATAGAGAAGGCTGCTTGCACCTTTTCCCAATGGGCAACGTAAGCTAAAAATTGCTTATGTCCTTTCACGCCGTTTGCGGCAGAAACCTTGTATCCGTTCTGCGCACAGGTGTAAATGTAGTATTGAATGATACCCATATCGAACTGTGTGCTGTCGTCCTTTTCCATATGAATGAGCAGGTTTTCGATAAAGTCATCATAAGCTTCGGCATCGTTTTCGGGAATCTCAAGTGCTTCTCCGAGTGTTTTGATACCATATTCAAAAATATTTTGCACGGTGGCTCCATAAGAGGAAAGTCCCGAGATTGATACGATGAGATCGCTGAGAGTCTCCTTTTCGGTGAGGGTTTCTTTCAACTCGGTCTCATCGCCGTCTAACATCTTGGCAAAAATGCCTTTCTCTATTAATGTGCCGGCTGCAGCATTGAGCGCCTTTAAATCATTTTCAAGCAGCTGCTGATCGGCATTCTTGTAATGAGAAAGGAATCCGTATAAAAGACCTGCTTCGACATCCTCTTCCGAAGGCTCTTCAAGCTCCATGATTTCAAAGCTGTAAACCAGAACTTCGGAGAGAATAGAAACAATTGCGGGATTCCCGAGAGTAGCATCAAAAAGATCCTTGTCAATAAATGAGGGATCAATTTCCTCATCACCTTCTATGAGCTGCTCAAGGATTCCGGAGTCAAGGAAGGCGCAGAGCATCGTACGAACGGCTTGCAGATTCTTCTCGAACGTAGCGGCGTTGGCATTCTTATAATAGGTGAGGAAGCCATATCCGAGCACGTTGCCAAATTCCTTATCTTCCGGCGTCTCAATCTTTATTTCATTAAAGACAGATACCAAAATCTCAGAAAGAACGCTTGTGACGGTCGGATCTCCGAGAATGGAATCCACGAGCTCCTTATCGATAAAGGACGCGTCAAAATCCTCTGATCCGGCAATCAAATGAGCAAGGATGCCTTTTTCCAAAAACGCACCGGCAACGGAGCTGACTGCCATCATGCTTTTTTCGATGGTTGCTTTGTCGGCGTTTTTGTAATAGGAAATAATGCCGTAGGAAAGTCCTTCCGAAAAGGTATCGCCGATCGGCTCTTCTAACTCTACGTCATTTAGCATAAGCATAAAAATATCACAAATGGTAGAAGAAATATAGGGGTCGCCAACGATCGCATTCAAATCCGCTTTGGCGGTTTTGCATTCGGATTTTTCGGATGTTGCCTGCGCCGCAAGACTAACCGTATGCGTCAGAACGTTTTTGATAACGTCATCTGCATAAACGGTTTTATTATTATCAAGCTCGATTTTTCCACCGGCCTTCACGGTATAGGTCATAAGCTTAGAAACGCCGGTGAAGGAGTAAAATCTCCCAAAGAAGCTATCGTTAAAGGGGGAGATGATATTTTCGTCCGCTGCTGCAATCACTTGGTATACGATGCTGTCATCCGCGTCCGAGTTTTCGATGCCTGCTGTGGCGGCGTCGGCATAACTCATAAGATAGAAAAAGGGTGTGAAGAGAATGCCGAGCATCAGCAAAGAGCCGATAATTCCGCAGACGAAGGAGACCGTTCTTTTCCAAGCACATTCGGGGTAGAGAATGAATCTTTTCTTTCGTCTTTTCGTTTTTTGGGGAATAGCCGAGGCTTGTACTTCATCCTCAAAATCGTCATCACTGTCAACGGTCATGGTGGCAGAGGCGCTTTCTTCCTCAGAATTGAGAATTGTGCCGTTTTCCTCGGAGGCCTCAACTGCGGTAGTATCTTCCTGTAAGGTGGATATAATTTCTTCTTTTTTTGCGGGAGCGGATTTTTTCTGCGTAAATTTTTGTTCGCTCGCTCGTTCTTTCTTCTTTTCAAATCCTCTTGCAATGAAGAAAACGATGATTCGCAAGATCCAAAGCAAAAGGAAAAAAACGATGAAAAAGAAAATTGGGCTGATCAGCGTGGCGGCGAAAGCAAAAATAAAATCCATAACGCCGGCCATTTCGGCAGGAATTTCGCTTAGGTCAACCATTAATCCGACTTTAGTAAGGGCATCAACGAGGGTAATCACGATTCTTTGGAAAACACCGCAAATCTGTAAAAAAAGTGTGATTAGAAAAGCCAATACGAGTGCACCGAATCTGAGTGTGTTTCTGAGCATTGACTTTCTGCGCGCCTTGGATGCGCCCGATATGATTGCAACCAAGAATAACGCCAAGAGTATCCATTGAAAATTCATAGCAACCTCCGTAGTCATATTTTTGTAACAATATTATACTAACATAGAAATAGTTAAAAAACAAGTATGATTTAAAATATAATTAATATTTTTTATTATTAAATTCAAAAACTATACAAATAATAAGTCGAAAATTGTACG
>JAZQTA010000067.1:0-6919 GCA_045630385.1 Eubacteriales bacterium
GGAACAAAGGGCGATACCGGCAGCCCCGAGTTGATAACTATGCGCGGCGGTACCTTGATAATCAACAAGTCTATCTTCCGCAATAACCACAGCTCGGACGTAATTCGCTGTGATGACGGTCTCGTTCAAGTCACCGAAACCATTTTCGAAAACAACCCCGGTAACGTATATGACGGTGCAGCCGACGAGGGAAGCTTCTATGAGAAGTGCACGTTCACCACAAATTACCAGTATGATAAATACAGAACGTTCATCTTTGACGAAGGCAACAAGCTCGACTTCATAGATTGCGTTTTTGACGAAAACACCACCTTTAATGACCGCTCGAGAGCCACCTTTGACGGCAATGCCGTTGGCTCGATCTTCGGCGAGGGCTCGCTGGCGATGATCGTTTCGATTCTCGCGCTTGCGGTTTCCGGCGTTGCTGTTTTCCTTATCGTTGATATGAAGAAAAAGCTCGTTCCTGCAACTGCTAAAAACACCAAAGAAAACGAAGACGAAGAATAATGAACCCAAAAGATAAAAGAGGTTGTTCTCTTGTAGAATACTCTTGTTGACAAAAGAGCCGATATGGATTTGATTCCGTATCAGCTCTTTTCTATTGAGCGGTGGATTGTCAATTTTCCTGACAAGCACTGCATTTGTGTCCACAAATGCAAAATACGGCATACCTCTTTCGAGATATACCGTATTTCTGAAACCTGTCCTTTAGGGTACGACCCTAAATGCGGGGTGTTTTTTGCGTTTTTCAGTCTTTGATTGCGTCGTAGACGACTTTGGAAATACTCTTTATAAACTCAAGCGCCTTTTCGTTATCAGAGCTCTCGGTCATGACTGTCATTATTGCACTACGGCCGTTTGACAAAAGCATAATAGCGGTGTCGTGGGAAACTGAATTTTCGCCTGTGAGGGTTCCTCCCTTTTGTGCCATAATAATTCGACCCTCGGGTACGTCGGTAATAGGTGTGCGTGCATTACCCGGGCGATAAACGCCACAAAGAGATTTATCAAGCTTGCCGAGCTGTTGACACGCCATAATGCTAAGCATTTTATTCGAGACGTCCTCGCTCACGAGTGTTTTCTCATATATGTGCTCAAGCATATCTCCAAGGTCACGAGGAGAGGTTAAATTGGTGCCTGCCGTACCATTGGGGAGATCAGTCTGGGGAACGAAGAGCTTCTTATAAAGGTAGGTTTCATTCCAGCCGTTTTCTTTGAAGAATTCATTTGCACGTTCGATTCCAACGGCATCAATGACTCTGTTCGTCGCGGTATTGTCACTGACTATCATCATAAGTATTGCATAATCATAAAGGGTAAGGCGAATTTCGGGTGACAAGAATTTAATAATTCCCGAGCCACGTACAGCCCCCTCTTCACCAAGCGGTACCGGTGTATCGATATCTATTCTTCCCTCTTCGCCATCCTTAAAAAGAAGGGCGAGTAGGGGTATTTTTATAGTGCTCGCAGCTCTGAATTTTGTATCTTCACCATATGTAAACTTTTCATTCGCAAAAGGAAGAGATATATAAGCTCCGCACGTGCCGTCAAAGCCTTCACACAGCTCCTTAAGTTTTTCTTCCGGGATATAAGGCATTTTTCGTCTCCTTATTTTATAGATACCTTATTATATATCTTTCACAAGCGAAAATCAAGATAATTTGACAAAATATTTTATATCACGTTTTTCCTATCATTATAAAAAGGGGCTAGCTCAAATGCAGTAAAATGTGTTTGAGCTAGCCCCTTTTTTGATATGCCGATAATCGGCATATCAAAAACGATTATTCTCGATAAAAAACCGACTTCGTTTTATATCAAAGAAGTAGAATAAAGCATCCGCCCTGGACGGTGCGGGCGCGGAAATGGCGGTAGATACCCGTGGAGGTATAATACCAATCCGAAAACGGAACGCGCGAGGTGCTTTCGCGAAGGAAGCGCGCAAGCGGTGCGATCATTGCCTTTTTCTTTTCGATACTGTCCGAAAGAGATGCCGACCAGACGAGCCAATCGCTTTTTGTGTAATCCGCGCGGCTATCGAGGGGTGTGCCGTAGGTATTTGCCCTTTCGATATAGGCATCCACCTCGCGCTCACGGCATTCGGCGCTGAAGAGGTCGAAGCCGAGGATCTTATCGAACGCCATATTGTATTTTAAGCTGAAGGTGGTACCGTCGGAATCGAAGGTGAGAGGAATATGGGAATATTTCGCGCCCAATCCCATAATATCATCTGCAAATTCCTTTGCGATTTTGCGATATTCTTCCCCGCCCGCTTCGCCCGTGGCTTCCAAAAGCGCGGCGTAAGAAGCGATACCGACGGCGGCTTTGACCGAGAGATTGACGTTGTTTTTGAGGTGACCTGCAAAATCGTCCGTGCAAAGCTGGGTATCGGGACGGCGACCGTATTTCACGAGATATTTCACCCATGCATCAAAATGCGCGCGATTTTCGCTGAAAATGCGATAGTCTCCGTCCGCTTTGCAAGCCGCACAGCACATGATCAGCATATTCGCGCATTCCTCAACAGGCATCTGCTCTTCAAAAAGATACGCATCGTAGCTTTCCGAGAAAAGATAGAAGGGCGGGCGCGTGCCGTAATCCTTGTTTCTCCAGATATCAAAGCTGTTGCCGCGCAATGCGCCCGCATCACGCGCAAGTCCGTACACCTGTCCGTTCGCAAGCGGAAACGTGCCGACGTCATGAGGCGCGAAGTCATATTTCCATACGGGAAGCTTTGCAAAGGCAAGGATGGGGCGCATCATGCCCTTCACGAGCTCGGGATTATAAAGAAGATAGAGCGGCATGGAGGGATAGCTTACGTCCACCGTGCCGATGCATCCATTGGAATTGCATTCCTTGGAGAAAAAGATGATATTCCCCTTCTTATCACGGACGAGAGAATGCCCCGCGATGCTTTGGCGCAATGAGGCAACGAGGATCTGATAATAATCCTCACCATAGGGCGCAGCCTTCCTTTTCAGATCGGCATCAAAATCGGCAAGTCTTTCCGAGATCACTTTATAATTTTCCAAAGTGTATTCCAATGCCTCGATGATCGTGTGATCCTCAAGATAATACCCCTTCAGAAATTCCCCGAAATACTGCACCGAAAGACCGTTATCAAAACCGAGAACGATCGCTCCCTGCTTGCCCTTGGCGGTTGCGCCGATATACGAGGAGATGGGAGAAGGCGTGGCGGCGGACACTTCTCCGCTTTTCACTAACGCGCCGACCGTGTATTTATCCAGCACGAAGGCACGCTCCGAGGCAAGATACCAATAGCCCCAATCCGCACCGACAAGGTCTCCCGCATTGCAGAGAAGCTTTTGCTTTGAAAGGCCGACGAAAGCGGCCTGACCGAGACGAAGATCCGTGACACCCGCAAAAACGGAAGGATTTGCGCCATTTTCGGCATTGTGGCAGATCTCCTGGCCAATCAGAAGCGATACCTCGGCGCTCTCCGCTCCGATCACCTCATATTCCAAAAAGCACGTGGGCATGGAAAGAAGCGAGAGATCCGTAGGCAAAAGAGGCGAGGTGAAGGACACGCGCAGTATCACACCGTCAAGGTCAAAGGTATATCGTGTGGAGAAGGCATCCACGGAAAGATCGGTTTGCTTTGCGGCAATCAGACCGCTCGCGCCGTAGTGCCAAAGACCGCCGAGGAAGCCATACGTTTTTCCGTTTACGCGCGCGATGCCAAGCATAGGCTTGCGCTCGCCCCACCACATGGTTGGATTGTTTTTATTCAGAAGCTCATCATCGCACCAAATGGAAAAAAAGGGGTCTTTAACAAAAAGAGGATAGGACGGAAGAAGCTGTTTCATATAGATTCTCCTTGTATCAAAAATTATATTGACTTCACCATCTATTTGTATTATAATATTATCAAACGCAGAAAACAATGGAAAATTCTTGCAATTATGTGTAAAATATCGTCATAATTAAAAAGGAGAGAAACGATGCGCGAAGAGATCTATGCATTTCCGAGAATGGAGGGACTTCCCTTGCAAATCGTTATGGCCGGGATCACCTATCCCGATCCGAGCTATCGGATGGAACGGCAAAAGGAGCGCAACCGTCTTTACGTATTCGAATACGTGATGGAGGGATGCGGACATCTGCAAATCGACGGAAAGAAATTCGACGTTTGCGCAGGAAATACGTATATTCTCACGCCCCATACAAAGGAATGCTATTTCGCTGACAAGGACGAGCCATTTAAAAAAATATGGGTAAATATCGAAAGCTCGTATCTGGATGCCGTATTGCAGACGCATGGACTTTCTTACGGCGTATTTCGCTACAATTCCCTTCCAATGCTCAAAGAAATTTTGGAACGCGCAAAGCGCGGCGGCAGCACCGCGACCGCCTCGGCAGAGGTAGCACCCATTCTTCTCTCGTTGATCGAATCGCTGAGTGGAAAATACGAGCAAAAGGAAAGCACCGATACGGCACATCGAATCAAAGAATATATCGATGCGCTCGGAAACGAACCGTTTTCGCCCGCGGCGCTCGCGCAAGAGCTGCACGTTTCGCTCTCTACACTAACGAGAATTTTCGAAAAAGCTTACAAATATACGCCGTACGAATACTATCTTTCGTGTAAGGAGAAAATGGCGAAAACGCTACTGCAAAACACAGCGCTCTCGACAAAGGAGATCGCCTTCCGTCTTGGATTTTCAGACGAGCATTATTTTTCTAACTTTTTTAAAAAGCGCACGGGACAAAGGCCGATGGAATATAAAAAGGGGAATGCATCGCATTAAAAACGAAACATATCAAAGGGGATACCGTGTTTTTTCACAGTACCCCCATATTTTTATTTGATTACACCATTTTACGCCTCTTGCGCCTTTTTGCGCTCGAGGTATTCCTCATACGTACCGAGGAAATCCACGCATCCCTCGGGAGAGAGCTCGATGATGCGGTTGGCAACCGTGGCGAGGATCTCATAGTCATGCGAGGAGAACAGGATATTGCCCTTGAAGGACTGCATACCGTTATTCACCGCGGTGATGGATTCAAGATCCAGATGGTCGGTCGGCTGATCGATCATCAGAAGGTTTGAGCCGAACATCATCATGCGAGAGAACATGCAACGCACCTTTTCGCCACCCGAAAGCACGTTCACGGGCTTGAAAACGCTCTCGTTGGAAAAGAGCATTTTTCCGAGGAAGCCGCGAAGATACGACTCGGTTTGATCCTTGGAATACGCGCGCATCCAATCGAGGATGGACTCGCTATGTCCGTCAAAGTAGGCGGAATTATCGTGCGGAAAATACGAGGTCGTGATCGAAACGCCGAATTTGAATTCTCCGCTATCGGGAGAAGCCTCCTCGTTGAGGATCTTGAACAGCTGGGTGATGGCAAGCTCGTTTCCGAGGAAGGCGATCTTATCTCCCTTCGCTACGTGGAAGGAAAGATTCTTAAAGAGAGGCTTACCCTCCAAAGAAGCAGACAGATTTTCTACGTGCAAGATCTCCTTACCGGGCTCGCGATCCATATCAAAGCCGATGAAGGGATAGCGACGGCTGGATGCGGGAAGCTCCTCGATCGTGAGCTTATCAAGCAGCTTACGGCGCGAGGTGGCTTGGCGAGATTTTGACTTATTTGCAGAAAATCGGGAGATAAAGCTTTGCAGTTCTGCAATCTTTTCTTCGTTCTTCTTGTTTTGCAGCTTGATCATACGCTGAATAAGCTGGCTGGATTCATACCAAAACTCATAGTTTCCGACGTACATCTTGATGCCGGAGTAATCGATATCCACGATATTGGTGCAAACGTCATTTAAGAAATGGCGGTCATGCGAAACGACGAGAACCGTTCCGAAATAATCCGAAAGGAAGTTCTCAAGCCAAAGCACGGCGTCGATATCCAAGCCGTTGGTCGGCTCGTCAAGAAGGATGATATCGGGATTTCCGAAGAGCGCCTGCGCAAGAAGCACCTTTACCTTCTCGCTCTCCTTCAGGCTCGACATCGGCATATAAAGATAGTCATCCGTAAGTCCGAGTCCCTGAATCAGCTTCGAGGCATCGCTCTCTGCCTCCCATCCGTTCAGCTCTGCAAATTCGCCCTCAAGCTCGGAGGCACGGATACCGTCCTCATCCGAGAAGTCCTCCTTTGCATAAAGCGCGTCCTTCTCCTTCATAATATCGTAGAGACGCTTATTGCCCATAATGACGGTATCAAGCACCGTATATTCCTCAAAGGCAAAGTGATCCTGCTTCAAAACTGAAAGACGGGTGTTTTCGGGAATAATTACCTCACCTCTCGTCGGCTCAAGCTCGCCGCAGAGGATGCGAAGAAAGGTGGATTTTCCCGCGCCGTTGGCACCGATAATGCCGTAGCAGTTACCGGGGGTGAATTTCAGATCCACATCCTTAAATAAAAGCTGGCCGCCAAACTGAAAGGCCACGTTACTGACTGTTATCATTTTCTGTCCCTTTATCTTTATTTTTCAAGCTCCGAAAGAAGCTCTCTGATATTTTCAAATACGTAAGTGGGCTTGATTTCGGATGCCGCAAGTTTTGCCCTATCCGTACCGCCCGAAAGAACGAGGATCGAGGAAACGCCCGCATTGTTGCCCGCAAGAATATCGGTTTTCAGCATATCGCCGACCATAGCCGTTTCGCTCGCGGTGTATCCGTACTTTTTCATTGCCATTTCGATCATCGTGGGCTCCGGCTTGCCGATATAATGCGGCATTTTGCCCGTAGCATTGAAAAATCCGATCGCAAACGAGCCGCAATCCGGCACGTATCCGTACGCCGTGGGGCAAGCGGGATCGGGATTTGTGGCAAGATAGATCGCGCCGCGCGTGAGAAGCCTCGAAACATCGTCCATCTTCTTGAAGGTGATCTCGATATCGTTGGAGATCAGGACACCGCCGATCTCGTCAAAGCGCGCAATATCCGTG
>JAZQTA010000068.1:0-24355 GCA_045630385.1 Eubacteriales bacterium
GGTGTACCGGGAGCGCCGGGGGCGCCATCCTGACCGATCGCTTTATACTCGGTCACTACTCCATCTATCACCCAATAACCATCTGCATTGATCGTAATCTTGGGCGTTTGGCCGGGAGTTCCGGGTGTACCGGGAGCGCCGGGGGCGCCATCCTGACCGATCGCTTTATACTCGGTCACTACTCCATCTATCACCCAATAACCATCTGCATTGATCGTAATCGTGGGCGTTTGTCCGGGAGTTCCGGGTGTACCGGGAGCGCCGGGGGCGCCATCCTGACCTACCGCTTTATATTCGGTCACTTCTCCATTGATTACCCAATAGCCATCCGCATTGATCTCAATCGTGGGCGTTTGGCCGGGCGCTCCATCCTGGCCTTTTTGAACGATCGCGCCGAGATTTACGGACGTATTATCCGTGTACGTCACGATCAATTCCCCATTTACGATCTCGATATTCGAGATGCCGCGGCCGTCCTTACCTGCCGCGCCGTCCTTACCGTCCGCACCTTGGACGAGGGCGAGGAATTCGGAAAGCGTTCCGTCATAGCCGAGATCCTGCGCCGCCGTATAGGTCGCGAGAACGACACGGTAGGTTTCCGGATCGTCAAACGAAACGTCGAGCTTGGGATCATCATCCGGCTCGGGATCGGGCTTTTTGCCGCATGCCGCGAGGCATAAAAGCGCAAGCAACAAAATCAAAAGACAACTCAAAAGCTTTTTCATTTCTCTGCTCCTTTTAAAATAAAGTGATGCATATATTTTAACACATATTTTTTGATTTGTAAACTGTTTTTTAAAAAAAGGTAGGAATTTCTCCGTGACGGATTTTTCCTACCTTTAAAATCATATAAATTCAGTTATTATTCAAAATTGAAGGTTAGCTGAGAGAGGGTGACTCCCGTGGTGGGGATCACAAGCTTGCGGCATTTCTGCGCATCCTCGCCGAGGCATTCCATATAGTCGGTCGCGAAATCGACCTTGGCCTTGCGCGTGAGCTGAAGAAGCTGAACGCCTGCGGCGGTTCTCGTTGCTTTCTCGGGGATCAGGGAGCTCTTGATCAAAGCGCCCTTGCCGTTATCACTGCGGATAAAGATCTGCAGGGTGGTTTTATCCTTTTCGTAGAACGCGCCGATGGGCTTCGATACCGTGGAGCATGCGCCCGTGATCTTCTTTCTGCGCGTTTTGGAAACGTAGCAGGACATGGGAACGCGAACGCCCTTGCCGTTTTCAAAGATATAAACAATGCGATCTTCGGGAACGATCTCGGTGATGCGCTTACAGCCGATCACTCTTTCATCGTCCTCCATATTCAGCTTTGCGGGGATATAATCCCCCATCTGGGCGGCCTTGATCAGCTCAAAATCCGCAACGTACGCGCGATAGATCTGTCCCTTATCGGTGAAGAAGAGAAGCTCGTCCTTGTTTTCCACATCCTCTTGGTAGACGATGAAATCGCCCTCCTTCACGCGGTATTCCTCTGTGGAGCGCGTGGTTTGCATCGACATTTTCTTGAAATATCCGCCGTGGGTATAGACGATACGGCAGGTATAGTTCTCGAAGAAGATATCCTCCTTGCTCTGCTTTTCCTCTACCGCGTTTTCTATGATCGCGGTGTTTCTCGGCTTGCCGTACTTTTTCTTGATACCCTGCAGCTGGGTGATAATTTCCGCCTTGAGCTTGATCTCATCGCGAATGATCTCCTTGAGCCTTTCGATATCCTTCTGCAAGGATTCGATCTCGGCAATACGGTTGAGAATATACTGACGGTTGAGGTTACGAAGCTTGATATCCGCAATGTACTCTGCCTGTACGGTGGTGAGATTGAAGCCGCGGGCAAGGTTGGGAACAACGTCCTCCTCCTTCTCCGTGCCGCGGATGATCTTGATCGCCTTATCAATATCGAGAAGGATCGCCGCAAGGCCGAGAAGCAGATGCAGCTTATCCTCCTTCTTCTGCAGATCGAAGCTCATTTCGCGCTTTAAGCAATCGGCGCGGAAGCGGATCCACTCGGTCAAAACCTCCTTCACGCCCATTTGCCTCGGCGTTCCGTCCACGAGGATATTGAAGTTGCAATCGAAATTGTTTTCAAGCTCGGTGGCGGCAAAAAGCTTCTTCAAAACGAGATTATGATCGGCATCGCGCTTCAGATCAAAGGTAAGCTTAAAGCCGTTCAAGTCGATCGCATCGCGCACATCGACTACCTCACGCAACTTGCCCGATTTGATCATGTCGGTTGCCTTCTTCATGATCGACTCGATCGAGGAGCTGTAAGGGATCTCAAGGAAGTCAATGGAATGATCCTTCGCATTGAACTCGTATTTTGCGCGCATACGGAAGCTTCCAACACCCGTTTCATAGATGCGGCGCATCTGCTCTCTATCGTAAAGGATCTGTGCACCGCCGGGAAAATCGGGGGCTTTGATAATATCGAGAAGGCGCTCTGTGCCCGTGTTCGGATTTTTGAGAAGCGCGATCGTTCCGTCGCAGATCTCGGCAAGATTGAACGAGCAGATCGAGCATGCCATGCCGACCGCGATACCGAGGTTCGGAGAGACCAGAATGTTCGGGAAGGTCGTCGGCAAAAGGACGGGCTCCTTCATCGTGTTATCATAGTTCGGCACGAAGTCCACCGCATCCTTATCGATGCCGGAGAAAAGCTCGTTACAGAAGGGATCGAGCTTTGCCTCGGTATAACGCGAGGCGGCGTACGCCATATCTCTCGAATACTGCTTACCAAACGATCCCTTGGAATCAATAAAGGGATGCAAAAGCGCCTCGTTACCGCGCGTCAGACGCACCATCGTTTCGTAAATGGCGGCGTCTCCGTGGGGGTTCAGTCGCATCGTTTGTCCGACGATGTTAGCACTTTTCGTTTTCTGCCCCGTCATAAGTCCCATTTTATACATCGTGTATAAAAGCTTACGGTGCGAGGGCTTAAAGCCGTCAATCTGCGGGAGGGCGCGAGAGATGATAACGCTCATGGCGTAGGGCATGTAGTTTTTCTCCAGCGTTTCGGTGATCGGCTGGAGGGTTGCCGGCGCTTCGTTCTCCATTAAGTTTTCTTCTTGCTTTTTCTTTTTAGCCATACTGTCTCCTTTATCAAAGCCTTTTTTCAAAAGGATATTTTCAAAGGTGCACGATACGGTGCGACGCGGCACGGATCATGCGATTATAAAGGGCAAGCCCGATGCCGCTTTTTCTCGGCAAGGGCGCGAAGATCTCGGAAAGCTCGTCCTTATCCGCAAGGCGCAGAATTTTAAAAAGCTCGTGCGCCTGGGTAAGCTCGTCCTCTCTTTTTCCGAAGGCATAAATTTTCGCATCGGGAAAGGCTTTCTTAAAGCCCTCCACGTCCTCATCGTACGCAATAATGCCGACGGGAAACGAGCCGTTTTTTCTGATATATTCAATGCAGCTTGCACCGTCACCCTCCAAAAGCGTGACGGGTGCCGTCGGTGCATAATGACGGTATTTCATACCCGGCGAGGGGGCAAGCGCTCCCTCCTTCAGCTTATCCGTCACGGCATCGGAGATAGAAAGGTGAACCCCCGTGGCGGCCGAAAGCTCCTCGGGCGTGATCCTGCCGGGGCGCAAAAGCGTCAAGGTATTGTCGTCTTCGATCTTCACGATCGTGGATTCCAGACCAAAATCCGCGCTTCCGTCATCGAGTATCATATCCACTCTACCCATCATATCATCGGCGACCTGCCGCGCATCGGTGGGCGATGGCTTACCCGAAAGATTTGCAGACGGAGCGGCAATGCATACCCCCGAAAGACGGATCAGAAGATTTGCCACCGGATGGGCGGGACAGCGCACCGCCACCGTGGAAAGGCCGCCGCGCGTTTTCATGGGAACGCTGTCCCTCGCGGGCATCACAACGGTGAGAGGCCCGGGCATGAACGCCTCGGCAAGCGTTTTATAAAGTGCGCCCGTCTCCGCATAAAGCGCGGCATCCTCGGGATCTGCGATATGTATGATCAAGGGGTTATCCGAGGGGCGCCCCTTTGCCTCGTATATTTTCGTTGCGGCATCGGCGTTCGTTCCGTCCGCTCCGAGGCCGTAGACCGTTTCGGTGGGAAACACGACGAGGCCGCCGCCGCGAATACAATCCGCGGCACGGCGAAGCCCCTCCATTCCCTCTTCGGTCTCAAAATCAATTTTTATATATTCGGTATTCAAAGCTCTTGACCCTTTAGCCTTTCCGCCATATCGTGAGCCACGAGCTCCGCGATCAAGGCACCGATATTACCGTTCATGAATGCATCCAGGGTGTAAAGCGTTTTTCCGATGCGGTGATCCGTCACGCGCGACTGCGGATAATTATAGGTGCGGATCTTTTCGCTTCGATCTCCGCTTCCGACCTGACTTTTGCGCTCGGAGGCGATCTTATCGCTTTGCTCCTTCTGTTTCATATCGTAAAGCTTGGTGCGAAGCACCCGAAGCGCCTGCTCCTTATTCTGAAGCTGGCTTCTTTCGCTATCGCATTCGATCACGAGCCCGGAGGGCTTATGCGTGAGCCGCACGGCAGACTCGGTCTTATTGATATGCTGACCGCCCGAGCCGCTCGATTTGCAGGACTCAAATTTGATATCCGAGGGAAGGATCTCTATTTCCACGGCCTCTGCCTCCGGAAGCACCGCAACCGTGATCGCCGAGGTCTGTATTTTTCCGTTCGATTCCGTGACGGGGATGCGCTGAACGCGATGCGTTCCGCTTTCAAACTTGAATTTGGAATACACATCCCTGCCCGCAACCGAGAATACGATCTCCTTTATGCCTCCAAGCTCGGTTTCGTTGGCACTGATCACCTGAAGCTTGAAGCCCTCGGATGCGCAGTACATCGAATACATACGGTAGATATCCGCCGCAAAAAGCGCGGCCTCTTCCCCTCCCGTGCCCTGACGGATCTCGATGAGAACGTTCTTTCCGTCGTTTTCATCCTTCGGCACTAAAAGAAGCTTCATTTCCTCAATCAGCGCTTTATTCTTTTCCGAAAGCTCGAAGGCCTCCTCCTCGGCAAGCGCCCGAAGCTCCGCTTCCACGGATGCATCCGCCGCAAGCAGACGCGCTTCCTTTATTGCGCCTTCGTTTTTTTCATACAAGGAATAGACCTCCGCGATCGGGGTGATCGATGTGTATTCCTTCATGAGCCTTGCATATTTCTGACCGTCACTCGCAATGCCCGGAAGCTGCATCATCTGCTCAAGCTCTTTAAAGCGGTCAAAAATTTTAGCAACCTTATTTAACATACTCTCCTCCTAAAATAATGATCGGCAACAAGCGCCCTCACTATTTTAAGAAAGCAACAAACGCCTCGTGCGTGCTGTATACGTCAGCCTTGGAAACGACCTCATAGGGCGCGTGCATCGAAATGACGGGAACGCCGATATCCACGGTGTCGATATTCAGATTCGCGATATACTGCGCGACCGTACCGCCGCCGCCCGCATCCACGCGGCCGAGCTCCGCCGTTTGCCAAATCACGCCGTGCTTCGCAAAAACACCGCGCACGAAGGCAACCAGCTCCGCCGTCGCATCACTCGTGCCGGATTTACCGCGCGCACCCGTATATTTTGCCATACAGGTACCGCAGGAAAGCATTGCGCTGTTGCGCTTTTCATATACGTCCGCAAAGTTCGGATCGAACGCGGCGGTCACGTCTGCGGAAAGGCACTTCGAGGCAGAGCGCACGCGCGCGGGATTTTCGCCCTTGGCGGCAGAAATTTCGTTGATCAGATCCATAAAGATCTCCGAGCGCATACCGCTGACACCCACGGAGCCGATCTCTTCCTTATCCGCAAGCACCACCATCACGGTGTGCTTCGTATCCTCGGCGGCGAAAAGCGCCGTCAAGGCAGGATAGGAGCAAACGCGATCGTCATGCCCGTACGCGCCGATCAAGGCGCGGTCAAGCCCTACGTCACGCGCGGAAAACGCGGGAACGAGGCAAAGCTCCGCGCTGAGGAAATCCTCTTCGGTCACACCGTATTTTTCATTCAGGAGCGAAAGCACGGAAAGCTTGATCTTATTTTCCACTTCCTTATCCGCATAAGGCAAGCCGCCGACCAGAATGTTCAGCGATTCGCCGCTGATCGCGCTTCCGAGAGGCTCTGCCACCTGCTTTGCCGCAAGGTGCGGAAGAAGATCGTTGATATAGAAGATCGGATCGGAGGGATCCTCGCCGATCGAGACCTTCACGCTCTCGCCGTCTGCCTTGACCATTACACCGTGAAGCGCAAGCGGAATCGCCGTCCACTGATACTTCTTCACGCCGCCGTAATAATGCGTTTTAAGGAAGCCCATGCCCGCCTCCTCGTAAAGAGGGATCTGCTTCAGATCCAGACGGGGAGAGTCGATATGCGAGGCGAGAATGCGAATTCCCTCCTCCGAAAGCGAATTTTCTCCGATGCGGAACAAAATCACACTGCGGCCGCGGTTATTGAAATAGCATTTATCGCCAACCTTCAGCGCATCGCCGAGCCGATAAGGACGGTAGCCCTCGCGCTCCGCCATGGCGATCGCCTCCTCGGTAGCCTCTCTTTCGGTCTTCGCTTTATCGAGGAATGCCTTATAGCCCTCCGCATAATCAAATATATCCTTAATACGAGCGGCATCCGCCTCCTCGTATACGTTTTTCTTCTTATAAGCAAGAAGCTCTTCTATTTTCTTGCCCTCGGTCTTTTCCTTCATTTTCGTCAAACCTCACTTCTGATTTTTTCTGCAATTTCCAAAACACGCGCGCGAAGCTCGCTTATATCGCCCGCATTATAGATATGATACCCCGAGCGAGCCAAAAGATATTCGTCACTCACCTGCGCTTCGATACGGCGCACCGCTCTTTCGCGCGAGATAGAATCTCTTTTCATAATGCGCGCAATGCGCAATTCCAACGGAGCGCACACGCAAAGCACACCGTCGCATTCCTTATCAAACCCCGATTCAAAGAGAAGCGGCGCATCCACGATCGCGGCGGCATACCCCTCGGCTTCCATTTTTTTTAGCCAAACACGGACCTCGGAAAGAATATGGTAATGAGAAATGCGATTCAGATCCGCAAGCGCCTCCTGTGCACCGGGGCGGAAAACGATCTCGGCAAGGCGCGAGCGAATAAGAGCTCCCTCACCGTCAAGGATCTCATTTCCGAAGCGCGCGGAAAGCGCATCCGTCAAGGCGTTTTTCCCCGCCGTCATTTCATGATATAGCGCATCGGTATCGATCGACGGAATTCCGATTTCGGAAAACAAAGCGCAAACCGCGCCCTTGCCGCTTCCCGATCCTCCGCAAACACCCAAGACGAACAAGGTATACACCTCCCTATTTTAAACATATAATATATTATATATGAAATTAAAGATTTTGTCAAGCAGAGAAAACGAAATCCTATCCGCAACACCATCAAAACGAAAAAAGGAGAGAATGAATGACGAACTGCTACACGGAATACAAAAACCGTTTTTTTGCCGCCGCAAACGGCGCAGAAGGCTTCAAAAGCTACTTTGAGGATATTTTTCCTTCCGACAAGATGGAGGGCGTTTTTATCCTGAAGGGCGGCCCGGGCACCGGAAAAAGCACGCTCCTCGGCGAGATCGCAAAGCGATTTAAATGTCCTGATATTGAAGTCGAGATCTTTCACTGCTCCTCTGATCCCGAATCGCTCGACGGCGTGCTTCTTACGCGAGGAGAAAAAAGCGCTTGCATTCTTGACGGAACGGCGCCGCACGAGCGCGATGCGATCCTTCCGGGTGCTGTGGACGAGATCGTAAATCTCGGTGTCTTCTTTGACGAAGGACTTCTTCGAAAGAAAAAAGAAGAGATACTTTCGCTTCAAAGAAAAAAAGGCCTCGCTTATAAGGAGGCATACTTTTATCTTGGGCTTTTCGGAATTTTCGAAGAAAAAATAATGGCAGAAACAAAAAGACGAATAAACCAAAATGCGGCAAAAGCATGGGTGGATACATTTTTTCCGAAACGAAAGAACATAACAGACGGCACTTCCTTTGTACCGCGACCAATCAGAGCATTCTGCAAGGACGGCACCGTGCGGCTGGATTCTTATGAAAAAATGGCTGAAAAAACGATCCGCATCCACGGCGATCCCATGGAATGCGGCGTGCTTTTATCCCTGCTGAAACAGCATCTTTGCGCGCACGGATACGGCGGATATTACGCGCCCTCCCCTTTAGTGACTTCCCTGACGGACGGCTTGTTTTTAAAGGACGAGAAAACCGCTGTTACGCTATCCTGCGAGGGGGAAAGATGTGATGTACGCGCGGAGGATTTCTTCAAAAAGCGCGATAGCGCATCGGCCGAAGAGGCGGCGGCATACCGAGCCGAGGGGGATCGGTTTTTAACGGCGGCAAGAAACGCCCTTTCGAGCGCTTCCCTCTACCATTTCGCGCTTGAAAAAATTTATACGCCCGCCATGCACTTTGATCGCCTTATGCCGATCCGCGAGGCCCTTTTCGGAAGAATCGCTTCCCTCCTCGGGCTTACAGAATTTTCTTGACTTTTTATTATGCGTGTGATATAATTATAAAAAGAACGCACCGCCCACAAGGTGTGGGGCGGTGCGTTCTTTTTTTCTTGGGATTTATGCCTTGGCGAGTGCCTCGGTATCCTGTGCGATCACAAGCTCCTCATTGGTGGGGATCATGTATACCGCAACGCGGGAGCTATCCTTCGAAAGCTTCACGGGCGTGTCGCTGTGGCCGAAGTTATTTCTTTCTTCGTCAAGCTCAACGCCGAGGAATTCAAGTCCCTTGAGCGCGGCCGCGCGGATATAGGGCGTGTGCTCACCGATACCTGCGGTGAATACGATGGCATCAAGACCGCCCATCGCTGCCGCATAAGAGCCGATGAACTTCTTGATCTGATAGCTGAGCATATCAAACGCAAGCTTCGCTCTTTCATTGCCCTCGTTCATAGCAGCCTCGATGTCTCTTGCATCCGAGCTGATACCGCTGATGCCGAGGAAGCCGCACTTTTTGTTCATGTAATTGTCCATTTCCGCGGGAGTGTATCCCTTCTTCTCCATGATGAACGGAACGATCGCGGGGTCAATTGCGCCGCAACGCGTACCCATCATGATACCGTCAAGAGGCGTGAAGCCCATCGAGGTATCCATGCACTTGCCGTCCTTTACGGCGCTGATGGACGAGCCGTTTCCGATATGGCAGGTAACGATCTTCGCATCCTTCTTGCCGATCAACTTTGCAGCCTCTGCGCTGACGTATCTGTGCGACGTACCGTGCGCACCGTAGCGGCGGATCTTATACTCATCGTACATATCGTGAGAGATACCGTACATATATACCTCCTTCTCCATCGTCTGATGGAAGGCGGTATCAAATACAAGCACCTGCGGAACACCGGGCATAACGTCCAGACAGCCGCGGATACCCATGATATGCGCACCGGTGTGAAGCGGTGCATAGGCGCGACAGTTCTCAAGAACCTCCATTACCTCATCCGTTACAAGAACGGACTGCGCAAAGTACGGGCCGCCATGCACGACGCGATGACCGATCGCCTCGATCTCCTTCGCGGATGCAATGCATCCAACCTCTTTATCAAGCAGCATCTCTACAACGAGACTGATCGCATCCGAATGCGTGGGAAGAGGCATTTCCTTTTTGCGGCTCTTGCCATCCTTCGTCTTATGCGTGATGAGCGAGCCCTCAATGCCGATACGCTCGCAGTTTCCCTTCGCCAGCACGACACCCTCTGCCGTATCAAACAGCTGATACTTCAGAGAACTCGATCCGGCATTAACTACCAAAACCTTCATTACAGTTCCTCTCTTTGTTTTTTATTTCACATAGTATTATACACCATACGCCGCCATTTGGCAATAAGTTTTACAAAAAAAGTGGAGAAAAAGAATGAAAACCGTGGCAATCATTTCAGAATATAACCCGTTTCATTCCGGACATCTGCATCAGATCAAAAAAATCAAAGAGATCTTCGGCGAGGACACGCGCATCGTTGCCATCATGAGCGGCAATTTCACCCAGCGCGGCGAGATCGCATTTCTTGACAAAAGCGCACGTGCAAAAATGGCGGTGCTCTGCGGTGTTAACCTCGTTTTGGAGCTTCCCTTTCCCTATTCGATGGCAAGCGCCGAGATCTTTGCATCGGCAGGCGTATCGATCGCGGATGCGCTCGGCTGTATCGACATTCTTTCCTTTGGCAGCGAGATCGGAGAGCTTTCGCTTCTTTCGGAAGCGGCGAGGATCACGGCTACCGATGAATTTGCGGCTATGCTGAAAATGACCGAGGAAAAGCATCCCGCGCTCGGGCACGCCGCGCTCACCGAGAGAGTGCTCTCTGCGTATATCGGCAAGGCCTCGGCAAAGCGCCTGCTTTCTCCCAACAACATTCTTGCGATCGAATATATAAAGGCTCTTATGCGCATAGGAAGCATGATAGAGCCGCACACCGTTTTGCGCGAGGGCGCGGCATACGGCGACGAGGCATTGTCTGACACCTCTCATTCGAGCGCGAGCGCGATCCGCGCCGCGATCCGCGACGGAAGGCTTTCGGATGCCGCCGCGCATATCCCCGATCCCTGCCGCGACGCATTCATCGAAGAGATCGAGTGCGGCAACGCACCTACGGACGAGGCGCGTCTTGACAGCGCCATTCTTTCTTATTTTCGTTTAAACAAGCCCACGGGCGCCTGCCACATTCAGGACGCAGAGGGCGGTTTATATAATCGCTTGATAACGAAAAGTTATGAAGCAACTGACATATTCGGCTTGACGGCCTTGACAGAAACCAAAAAATTTACCAAAGCACGAATCCGCCGCGCCATTCTGTACTCCTTCTTCGGCGTTACCTCCTCCGATGCAAGGTCTACCCCCGGCTTTACGCGCGTTCTCGCTTTGGATAAGCAAGGACAAGCCATTCTCCGCGAAGCAAAGGTATCGTGCAAGCTCCCCATTGTGACGAAGCCCTCCGAGTCTCTTTTGAATGAAGAGGCCGAACGGCAAAAATCACTCGCCGATCGGGCGGACGCTGTTTTTCAGCTGACAAAGCCCAAAGGCACAGACGGAAGCTTTGCGATGCGCACCTCACCTTTTTTTAAGGGATGAGCGAATTTTGCGATTTCTTCACCGCGTCTACTTTTGTCGAAGGTATTTACCTTGGAAAAAAGTTGTGGTAAGATAATCGTGGATGTGGACAAGCGCCGTCATATTCTAAATTACGGAAAGGAGATTTTCACAATGTTAAAAGCAGAAGGCATCAAGGGCGGTTACCTTGAATACAAGGGCAGACCGCTTGTTCGCCAGGACAACGATATTTACTACGGCGATCTGTCAGACAAATATCACGTTTACATGATGATCATGACCGAGGTTCCCTCGGGAACGGGAAACGAGGACATTCCCGACAAAATCATGGTTCAGCTTTTGCCGAGCGGCAAAAAAATGCCCGAAAAGCAGACCATTGCCAACGGCACCGCCGATGCATTGGAAACGGCAGATGCTTGGCTGGAGCGTTATAACAAATAACGCGTCTTTTAAAGCGTGCGTATCCTACGATACGCAAGGAGGTAAAAATGAAATCAATAAAAACAAGCAGCCTTTTTCGATTGGCTGCTCTGCTTATTATTGCCCTGGTCGTTGTCTGTATGGTTGGATTCGCGGCTGACGATCTCGGCAAGAAACCGCAAGAGCCCGAGCAAGGCGGCAATACGCCCGATATAACACCCGGCGAAAACACAGAGGAGCCAATACCCGAACCACCAAAACCACCGGAATACACACATTATCTGACGGGACTTGAAATATCCTCCGAGGATGCAAAAAGCAAACCCTTGTGCTTTGTTTTAGACACCGCCTCGCCCTTATACGGGATTTCGGGCGCACCTCTCACCTTGGAAATACCGATCGAAAACGGACAAAGCCGCTTTCTTCTCTACACAAGCGACGCCAAGGCTCTCGGAAAAATCGGCTCTATCTCAGAAACGAGAGATTGCATCACGGCGCTAACCGGCCTCTTTGGCGGCATTGCCGTGCATAAGGGCACGGACGGCTTGCATTCTGTCAAAAACAGCGATTTTGGCACCTCGTCCTTTGATCTCTCCAAGGCAACGGGCTATGCATACACGGAGAACACGAGTTTTCTTTACTCCAACGGAGACCTTTTGCTTGCAGGCCTCCAGAATGCGGGCATCAGCACGGCGCTGACCTCTTCCCCGACACCGTTTAATTTTTGCCCGTATTTTTCCGATCCGATCCGCTTTTCCACTGCCGCAAGCAATATCATTCTCCCCTATGCGAGCAACAACGAAACCGCGCTGTATTACGATGACGAGGCGCACGTATATTTGCTCGGCAAGGGCGGACAGATAAAAAGTGATCTTCTGAACGGAAAAAGCGCCGCATACACGAATGCTTTCGTTCTTTTTGCCAACACAACGACCTACGAGAGCGCCACGCACACGGAAATGGTTTCCGATACCGTGGGCGGCGGACACGGCTATTACTTCACGGAAGGAACGGCCGCGGCGATCGAATGGAGCACGGATGCAAGCGGGCAGTTGATTTTAAAGAACGAGCAGGGCGAGATTCTGACCGTGAACCGCGGCACAAGCTATATTGCGTTTTTCAAAGCATCTCAAAGCGACTCGGTGATTTTTTCTTGAGTCAAAAAAATACGAGCGTCCGAAGCGAAAAGCCTCGGACGCTCGCGTTTTCTTTCAAAGGGAAGCCTTCCCTTTTAATTTTCCATTTGCTTGCCGAGAAAAATCCCCGCAGTCTGCAAAAGCTTCGCCTCCACGTTTTCGGAAATCTTATCGGATGCATCCGTATCGTACTGCCAGCCGGAAAGAACGCAACCGATGATATCGCCCTCCGCAAGGATTGGCATCGCACAGCTGATATAATGCGATCCTCCCTCTTCGGTGATGGGCATCGGACTCTTATCGGGCGTTTTGGAGAATATGGAGCGCCCCTCCATAATACTTTCAAGATACGAGGAAACCTTTCGGTCGATATACTCCCGCTTCGACGCGCCGCTAACGGCGATGATCGCATCGCGGTCGCAAACGAAGATCGGCATCATCGCGGTTTTCGAGAGCGTATCCGCATACTCCGCCGCAAAGCTCTGCAGCTCGCCGATCGGCGAATATTTCTTGAAGATCACCTCGCCCTCACGGTCGGTATAGATCTCCAGCGGGTCGCCCTCGCGGATGCGCATGGTGCGGCGGATCTCCTTGGGTATAACAACGCGGCCAAGGTCATCAATTCGGCGCACGATTCCTGTTGCTTTCATATATATAAAAATCTCCTTAATTTACAGATTTGTACTATTCGTAGTATCTGCAAAAGAAAAAAAATTATGCCTTAATTTCTTTTTTCCTTTTTTATATCACTTTTTTACCTTTTTGTATCAAAATTCGCGTTAAAAGTTGATTTTACTACCTCTTTGTGTTATAATTTAAAAAAACGGCAGGGAGAAAACGTATGTTTAAAAAGCTTGGACTTCAGCTTTATACCGTCAGAGATTACATGAAGGACGAAAAATCCATCGGGGAAACCTTCGAAAGGCTTGTCCGAATGGGATATACCGAGGGACAGACCGCAGGTGCCTGCATTGAGCTTCCCTTCTTTGCCGATATCGTGAAAAAGAGCGGCATGACCATCATCGGAACGCTCTATGATTTTGACAAGATCGTAAACGATCCCGAAAAAACCATGGCACTGCACGATGCGATCGGCACAAAGCACATCGGCATCGGATCTATGCCGCAGGCCGTTAGAAGAGATTACGATGCGCTGATGCGGTTTATCGAGACCTTCAACGGCGCGGCCGAGGTTTACGCGAAAGCAGGCTTTAAGCTCGATTACCACAACCACTCCTTCGAATTCGTCAAGATAGGCGGACAAAAAACAGTCATGGACTATCTATACGAGGGCTTTGATCCGAAGAACGTTTCCTTTGTTCTCGATACCTGCTGGGTGGCGCACGGCGGCGCGGACGTTTGCCGTTGGATCGAAAAGCTTGCGGGCAGAATCGACATTCTCCATCTCAAGGATATCGAGGCCTTCTATGATGAGAGCGGCGCGATCACGCAAAGCTTTACACATATCGGAAACGGCAACATTCATTGGGAAGGCGTGCTTTCCGCGGCAGAAAAAATAGGCGTTCAGCACTACGTTGTCGAGCAGGATGCCCGTTTTATCGATAACGATCCATTTAAAGCGCTTGCAGAAAGCCGCGATTATCTTGCGCACTTCATGAGATAAGCAAGTATCAGAAGCAAAAAAGAGATAACAAATCGGATTAACCGAAGCGTTATCTCTTTTTTATTGATTTTGAAAACGTTTACCTATATTTCTATATATTATTTCCGACGCAAAAGGAAACGGCGTTCCTTTTTACGCTTCATTTCCTCGCCTGTGAGCACCACGCCGAAGACCTTGGCATTCAAGGTTTGCAACGACTCGATCGCAGACGAAAGAGCGCCCACGTCCGAATTTCTCGCCTTTGCAACGAGAATATATCCGCTCACGTGTTTTTTCAGAAGCATTGCTTCCGAGCCGACCTCCAGCGCCGTCGTATCCAGAATAATATAATCAAAGCGTTCCTCACAGATGCGAAAAAGCTCCGCCATTCTTTCAGCGCTGATCAGACGCGTGGGATTTTCGGGCAGATCGCCTGCATATAAAACGGAAAGACCGTTTACAGAGGAAGCAACGATATTCGGCTCTTTATCCTGTCCGGAAAGAAATTCAGCCAAGCCGCGGCGCTGAAAATCCTTGGAAAGCATAAGCTCCACGCTCGGATTTCTGAGATCGCAATCGATCAAAAGTACCTTAGAATCATTCAGGTTCTGCGCAAGAGTAACGGCAAGATTGACGGAAACGGTTGTTTTTCCCTCCCCTTTATTCGCGCTTGCGACAACGATCTTGCGGCACTTATCCTCGATCGGCAGATACATGACGTTTGCATAAAGCTTGCGGTAGGATTCAATCACATCTCGCGAAGAATGAGGGCTTAAGATGTTATAAAACTCATAGCTATTGACGCCTGCTCCGTTTTCTCTCGCACCGCCCACGATAAATTTATTAAAAAGCTTCTTATTGCGCATTGTCCGTCCTCCTTTTTTCAAGATATGCCGAAACCGTCATGGAATCCGAGCTTACCTTGGGAATAACACCGAGAACAGGAATATCAAAATTCAACTCCAAAGCTCTGCGGTTACGAATGCGGGTATCGAAAAAGAAGTAAATCCAAAGGCCTAACACAGCAAGTACCGCACCGCCAAGCAAGCCGATCAAAAGAAAGAGCGTTGCATTTTTAGAAGAACTCATACCGTTTGCACGCGGGCTATCCACACAGCTGATCGTGGAAGGCGCACCGATATTCTTATACACTGCATTTTTCGTCGGATCGCTTTCGATCGAAAGCGCCTTAACGATCTCCGAGATGCGCATCGCGCACTCCTCCGTGCTTGCGGTTACGTGCACGTAAAACATTTCAAGGTCGCCGGACTGCTCCGTGCGGATCATAGATGCAAGCTTACGAAGAGATGCAAGATCATCCGGATTGTTTTTTGAAAATCCGTATTTTTCCCTATCCGCTTCACTAAGCTGAAGGAGGATCTCCTTGTGGAAATCGCGGTTACTGCTGATAATTTCCATATAAAGCGGTACACGCTGCTTGGAAACGCTTACGTTAGAGGTTTTTCCTGCTTCCGATTGCGAAATAGACTCGACGAAAAGGCTCATGGAAACCGAATGCGATACCGTGTTATTCGTTTTAGCGAACAAAAACATGGAAGCACCGGCCAGGATCATGCAAAGAACAACAATTCCTATCTTTGAAAGGATAAAATTTAACAGATCCTTCAAGGTGAATTCTGCGTTATTTTGTTTCATCTTTTACTCCAATTCAGTTTTATAATGCGCGAAGATGCGAAAGAAGCATATTGGCAATGCGCGCCGCGCCCGCATCCGAGGGATGCAAGCCATCCGGCATATACGTTTCCTTTATGATCGGAATGGCGGGCTGCATTCCGCTACGTGCGTACAGATCCAGCACGGGAACGGAATAATATTCGCACACCTCGCGGATCGCGTCTACGTAATCCTTCAAGGCGTGGCACGGAATCCCGTATTCATTCACGGTTGTATTTTCGCTCAAGCGATGAAGCGGCGTCATAAAGAGAATATAGGCACTTGGGTATTTTTCGATCAGCATCCGAAGAAGCGAGTGCATAGCTCCGTAAAAGCTGTAATTATCCCGATCCCAAAAGCCGCCAAAGCGCGCATCACCGTGACCAAAATCATTCGTGCCGCCAAAAACGACAACAACGTCCGCATCGGCGGGCATTTTTTTCGCTCTTCGCTCAAATGTTTCATCAAATTTAGGATTGGGCGAGGGATTCTTCTGCTCGGCAATTCGCGTTCCGCTCACGCCGAAATTAAAAACCTCTGCTTCGCTACCCTTGCGAAAAAGCTCTACGTACGTGCTTTCGAGAGAGGATGCTCCCACCCCCTCGGTAATGCTATCACCGAGAAAAACTACCTTTTTATTTTTAAGTTCCATATTTACCTCAAAAAGAGGCTTTGCCATAAACGGACAAAACCTCTTTTATGCATTAGATTCAATTACTGGGCGGGAGTTACGGGAGCCTTGGAATCCTCATAAAGCTTATCCGCCGCAAGATTCTGCGCCTCTGCATATTCCTTTACAGCAGCCGTCCAATTGTGCGTTTCAGAGAAATGAACGCTGAAGAGGTTACCGGTGTACAAGGGATTCATCTTATAATTCTTTCCCTCGGCCGTGATCGCAGTCGCGATCGTACCGGTTGCCTTATCCAAGGTGTAGTTGGTATCCTTGATACCGTACTGAAGGAGGTTATGAAGAGCGGGATCCATGTTGATCGCATAGATGATTCTCATGGCTCTCTCAACGTCCGTTCCCTCGAGAACCGCAAACGCACCCTTGAAGGTCTCCTCTTCGTCTACAACGGGAGCCTCGAGAACGTTCAGAATGTACTTCTCTCCTGCTTCAAGCGTTGCCTTGGTGGCGTAGTTACCGTCGATCTCGGCCACGCAAGCCTCTGCCTGTGCGGCGGTGTAACCAAGCTCGTTTACGATCTCTGCTCTAAGTGCCGCTATCTCTTCAGCAGTATCAACGGCAATAAGCTCATCCTTCGTGTGGTTCAGCCAGATCTCGCAAACCTGACGGTCGATCTGCACGTACTTATATCCGTTCGTACCGCCGATCAAACGGTTGTTGGGAATTGCGAAAAGACCGCTTTCCATCTTATCTACGAAAATCTTCTTGTTCTCATCATTAGGATCGGCAATCTCTTCCTTTACGATATTGCCATCTTTATCAAGTGCATAATACTGGAACATAGCGCAATCCATAAGAGAAGCCGCGATCTTCGCATTCAGAAGACCGTACTGCGCATCGGTCTTAAGCACGTACTCGGAGAGATCCTCGAGATGACCTACGCTTACCTGACGGCTGACGGGAATCTTCTTATCGTCTGCCTCGGTACCGGTCACAACCTTGCCATCCTTACCGTATTTGGTAACAGTGGAGCCGCTTGCGCTATACGTTGTCACAACCTTCAATACAGGTGCCTTATCGGTTACCTGCTTTTCATCATAAAGCTCGGTGATAATGATATCCTCGCCATCACCGTAAAGCTTATCCATCATAGCCTTGCTTGTAACAAGAACGATGGCGTCCTCATTTGCGGCAACCGCTGCATCGACCTTCTCGTCGTATTCATCCGCCTTGAGATAAACGACATCAAGCTTCGTATTATAATCTGCCTCGGTCAAAGCATTGATTCTGCGCTCTACCTCTTTCAAAGCACCGTCATCCGCTTCGTCATATACGACATAAAGCTTCAGAGAGATCTTCTTTTCCGGCGGAATGTAGAACTGTTCCTTCAAACTTTCCGCATGCCCACCAATTACCTTTTCGCCGCAGCTGACAAGCATACCGCAAGCCAAAACGAGACAAAGCAGCAAACCGATGATTCTTTTCATTGCAATACTCCTTTTAGATAAAAAAACAAAATACCTATATAATTTTACTACAATTTACATAAAAAGTCAAGTTATTTTCTTTGAAACCAATCAAAAACAAAAATTACGGCAAAATGCACAAGTGAGAGCGTATCTTTTTGTTTGTTTTCGATAATCAATTAGCCAGATAATCCTTCAACGTCTTGGATCTGGAGGGATGGCGAAGCTTGCGAAGCGCCTTGGCCTCGATCTGACGGATACGCTCACGCGTGATCTCAAACTGCTTACCAACCTCCTCAAGGGTTCTGGGGCGCCCGTCCTCAAGGCCAAAGCGAAGCTTGATCACCTGCTCTTCTCTGGGCGTCAAGGTATGCAGAATGTTGCAAAGCTGCTCGCGAAGAAGCGAGAAGGATGCGCTTTCGGAGGGGGCGGGAGAATCGTGATCTTCCACGAAATCACCAAGATGGCTATCCTCCTCCTCACCGATGGGCGTTTCAAGAGAAACGGGATCCTGCGCGATCTTGAGGATCTCGCGCACCTTATCCGGCGTGATACCGAGGCGCTCTGCGATCTCGTCCGTTCCGGGCTCGCGGCCGAGCTCCTGCAGAAGCTGACGCGCGGTGCGGGACACCTTATGGATCGTTTCTACCATATGTACGGGAATACGGATGGTGCGCGCCTGATCGGCGATAGCTCTCGTGATTGCCTGACGGATCCACCACGTTGCATAGGTCGAAAACTTATAGCCCTTGCTGTAATCAAACTTCTCCACCGCCTTAATAAGACCGAGGTTTCCCTCCTGGATCAGATCGAGGAAGTACATACCCTTACCGACGTGGCGCTTTGCGATGCTTACAACAAGACGGAGGTTTGCCTCGATCATCTCGTCCTTTGCCGCCTTATTTCCGATCGTAATCTGCTCGGCAAGATACATCTCTCGCTCCTGCGAAAGAAGCGGAATCTTTCCGATTTCCTTCAAATACATACGAACGGGGTCATCGATCGTCAAGCCCTCCTGGCTGAGCAGCTTTTCCATCTTCTCCGGGGTATCCAAAATTTCAACGTCCTGCTCAAGATCCTTAAAGCGCTCGCTCTCAAGCTCGTCCGACGTTGCGGAATCAAGGTCAAGCTGAACGATATCGTAATCGATATCCTCCAGAGCCTTCATGAAATTCGAATTGACAAGGCTTCCCTCGCCCTTCGCATCAAACAGATCGTTGATCTTATCTCTTGCCATTTTTTATCTTCCTCTTTTCTTTAATTATCAGTAGAATTTCTCATTCGCTCAATGAGCGAGGCTAAAGCATCCATTGTGCTCGTTCCCTCAGCGTTTTTCTTTTGCATCGAACTTTTCAGTGATGCGATCGCATCCGCGAGAACCGCGTCACCGTTCTCTGTCAGATCCATGCGCGTAAGCTTCATTTTCGTTACGCGGCCGACCTCCTCGGGAGAAAAGTTCTCATCGAGATTCGGCGCAATCCCCTCATTGTAACAATCCCGAAGGTAAACGAAAATGCGGCGGTTAAGATCTGTGAAGAAATCGTTTTCCGACAAAAGATCCCCGTCAAAAACCTTTTTCCTGTGGTTCTCAAAAAGCGAGAGGAGCCCGATCACGGTTTCTTCGTTTTTAGCAACGGACGGTGCTTTTGCGAAATCCGGATTCACCTTATCCGAAAAGCCCTGCGCCTGCCGCACAGCCTTCTGCGTTTCTTCCTTTACAAATCGCTTGCTTTTCTGCTTTACGCGGCGATTCACATCGTTTTTCACACCCGTAAACGGAACATCTAACTGCTTGGAAACCGACTGAATGTAAACATCTCTTTCCACTTCGGAATAAAATCCCGAAATAAGCTCTACAAGTTCTGCAAGAGCATTGATCTTTTCTTGTGGAAATGCAACATTATATTTTGTGAGGATGCGTTCCATATTATACTCAAATTTCGAGCGAGAATTCTCTATCAGGGAACGGAACTTATCCTTGCCGAATTTCTTAATATATTCATCGGGATCCTTCGCATCGGGGATCTTCAGAACGCTGACCTCAAGCCCGACCTCAGAAAGCATACCCATGGCGCGCACGGCCGCCTTTTGCCCTGCCTCGTCGGCATCATAGGTAATGATCACTCTCTTCGTGTATCGGCTCATGAGCCGCGCCTGCTCCGAGGTGATCGCCGTACCGAGGGTAGCAACCGCGTTGGTGAAGCCTGCGGCGTGCAGAGCGATGACGTCCATATATCCCTCGCATAGGATCAAGTTTTCTGCGCAGGTATGGCGCGCATAATTCAGCGCAAAAAGATTTCTTAATTTTTTAAAGACGGGGGTATCCGACGAGTTTTTATATTTCGGCTTCGAATCGTCCATCACGCGGCCGCCGAACGCGATCACATTTCCCGATACGTCAATGATCGGAAACATAACTCGGTTACGGAACGCATCGTAATACTTTCCTCTCTCACTTTTTCCGCAAAGGAATCCTTCGACAAGCTCTTCATAGGAATAGCCGAGCGAACGCATATATTTTCCGAACGCATCAAAGCTGTCCGGAGCAAAGCCTAAGCCAAAATGCCGTATTGTCGCAATCGAAAGCCCGCGCGACTCCGTGAAATAACGAAGCGCATTTTGCGCGGCGGCATCCTTTGCGAAAAGACAGGAATGAAAATATTTCGCCGCATCCACGTTCATTTTATAAATACGGCTTTTATCGATCTTTTTTCCTTGATAGGCATCGTCATTCGCATCCTTGACCACGGTGATACCGGCGCGCTTGCCGAGATATACCACAGCATCGGGATAATCCATGTGCTCGATTTGGCGCACGAAGGTGATCGCATTGCCGCCAACTCCGCATCCAAAGCAATAAAAGCTGTTATCTCCCGGAAAGACCGTGAAGGACGGGGATTTCTCGCTATGAAACGGGCAAAGCCCCTTGAGGTTGGAGCCTGCGCGCTTTAAGGAAACGTATCCGCTGATCAGATCTTCTATATTCGTTCGGTTCAAAATTTCATCCACTACGTCACGCGAAATCACGCATCTCTACCTCCTTTTACTTTTTTCTACTATTAATATAGAAAAAAAATCCGGAAAATACTTTTTTCACGGATTTTTTTATTTTTTTCAGTAATCGTATACTTCCTCGCCGAGTTCCACGGTGGCGCGACCGCCCGTTTGCTCCGAAAGCGCCTCGCACAGAGCATCGGTTTTCGGAAGAACGACACGGCCGATAAGCGTTACGTTCTCACGAAAATCCGTTTCTTCCGTGCGAAATTCCATTTCTGCCAAAATCGCTTGAATTTTCTGATAATCCGAATAATTCACCGTGACGGAGCACTTTTTAAACGTGGTGAAGGTAATTACTCCGGCAAGCGTGATCGCGCCCGCGGCGGCCTCCGTATACGCGCGAACAAGACCGCCCGTGCCTAAAAGCGTACCGCCGAAATACCTTGTGACGACCGTGACGGCATCCGTCACACCGCGCTTACGCATGGAATCCAGCACAGGCATCCCCGCCGTTCCCTGCGGCTCGTGATCATCCGAATATCGCATGATACTATTTTCTCGCAGAATATACGCATATACGTGATGGCGGGCATCCGGGTACTTTTTCTTTATATTATTAATGAAGGAAAGCGCCTCGTCTTCACTTTTGACAGGGGCGCATTCGCCGATAAATACAGACTTTTTTTCTTCGTACGTATAGTCTGCATATTCCTTCAAGGTGGTGTAATCTTCCAAACGCAGATCCTCACTCCACTATATATTTTTTGAAAATTCCTTGGCCTTTTTCGTCAAGGCGAGCGCGAACGCGCGTTCCCTCCGACTCATATTCCGACGACAGAACGCCGTAGTCGCGGTACAGCTCATTGAGCTTTGCCTGCGCATCATACGGAAACAAAAGCTCACATTCACGGCTCTGCTTATGCAAAAGATCCTCGATTTTAGACAATAAAAGATCGATTCCGAGCCCTTGTCTTGCTGAAATAGCAACCGCATTTTCGCGCAGATCCGCACAGAGAAGGCCATCAACGCTATCGCATTTATTATAGACCACGATCCTCGGCTTATCCTTGGCATCCAGAGATTCTATGATCTCATCCGTCACGGCAAGCTGCTCCGAAAGCTCGGGATCGGCAACGTCTGCCACGATCATCAAAATATCCGCATAGCGCACCTCATCCAGCGTGGAACGGAAGGCCTCTACCAAATGGTGCGGCAGGCGGCGGATAAATCCGACCGTATCCGTCAAGAGCACGCTTTCTCCGCATGGGAGCTCAAGTCTCCTCGTGGTGGGATCGAGCGTGGCAAACAGCTTATTTTCCGAAAGCACGCCTGCATCCGTCAGCGCATTCAAAAGCGTGGATTTTCCCGCATTCGTATATCCGACGATGGCAATCTTTTTCAGCCCGCTTTTATCTCTTTGACGGCGCATGACCGATCGCGTATGCTCCATTTCCGAAAGCTGTGCCTCCAATGCGCGGATGCGCTCCTTCAAATGGCGGCGGTCACTCTCAAGCTTGGATTCTCCCGGCCCGCGGCTACCGATACCGCCGCCCTGCCTCGAAAGATCCTTGCCCTGTCCCATCAGGCGCGGCGCCGTATATTTCAGCTGTGCAAGCTCAACCTGGAGCTTTCCCTCGCCGCTCGTAGCGTGGAGCGCGAAGATATCAAGGATCAGCATACTGCGGTCGATCACGCGGATATCGCCGCCCATATCCTCTTCAAGATTTCGTATCTGCCCCGCCGTCAGCTCAAAATCAAAAATCACAAGACCAATCCCATTTGCTTCGCAGAGCGTCTTGATCTCCATAACCTTTCCGCTTCCGATACAGGTCCTCGGATCAAAGGTACTTTTTATCTGAAGCACCTTGGCAAAGGCGACACCGCCCGCGGTTTCGAGAAGCCTTTCCAGCTCGTCAAGACTGCTTTGATGCGCGGCGGATGCGGCAGTATTTTCTGCCATGCCGACAAGCACCGCAGACGTAATTATTTTTTCTTCCATAAAGCCTCCGATGAAAATAAAAAGAGCATTGACGCCTCATCGGCGAACAACGCTCTGTTTTTGCAATGATCACTTCGTCATTGCCAGACGCTTCTTGAACTTATCAACGCGTCCACCGGCATCTACAAACTTCTGCTTACCTGTATAAAAGGGATGGCACTTGGAGCAGATTTCCACGTTAAGATCACCCTTTACGGAATGCGTCTCAACAACTGCGCCACAAGCACATCTGATGGTAGCTACTTTGTACTCGGGATGTAATCCAGCTTTCATTTTAACACCTCTTGTCGTTTAATTCTTTTCAATTACAACTGATTATATCATATTATTTCTATTTTTGCAAGGGGTTTTTGAAAAAAATTATATTTTTTCTTCGATTTTCTTTTTCAAGCGATGCATAATCTTCTTTTCAAGGCGCGAAATATAGCTTTGAGATATTCCAAGCGCATCCGCAACCTCCTTTTGCGTCATGGCTACCCTGCCGCAAAGCCCGAAGCGCATTTCGACGATCACGCGCTCTCTCTCATTGAGATCCTCAACCGCCGCATGCAAAATCCGCCTCTCCTCATCCGCCTCCATCTCGCGCGAAACCGAATCCAGCTCACTTCCGAGAACATCCGATAATAGCAGCTCGTTTCCGTCCCAATCCACGCTGAGAGGCTCGTCGATGGATATCTCTTTTTTATAGCTTGCGCTTTTTCTTATAAACATCAGTATCTCGTTTTCTATGCATCGGGATGCGTAGGTTGCGATCTTGATATTCTTCTCGGCATCAAAGCTGGAAACTGCCTTCACGAGCCCGACCGTTCCGATCGAGATCAGCTCCTCGAGCGTTGCTCCCGTATTTTCGAAGCGCTTCGCTACATACACGACCAGGCGCAAATTGTGCTCGATCAGCACCCGTTTGCTCTCCTCCGAAAGCGGCGCACCAAGAAGCCTTTCCTCCTCTGCACCCGAAAGCGGCGGCGGCAAAACGTCCGAGCCGTTGATATAATACACCTCATCCTTATGTAAAAAACGCGCTTTGATTTTTAAAAGCCAACGCATGGCGCGAATAATTTTTTCTCTGACTTTTCTAAACATTTTTCACTATGGCCGAGGGGATCAAGGCCTTATATCCCTCGTAATCGCCATCCTCCTTATCGTATGCTATAATAACTCTGACGCGTTCCTTCTTATTGCCTTTGCAGATATAAAAATCATCCGGGCGAATGCCAAAAAGGATTCTCTGCGCACCGAAGATACGGATCGGTATCAAGCGGAGCTTGCTTTTATATTCCTCTGAAATTCCACGCATATCTTCGAGCAGAAACGCATCCGAAAGCAGGTTCGCCGCAATGGCGCGCTTAATCAGGATC
>JAZQTA010000069.1:0-4276 GCA_045630385.1 Eubacteriales bacterium
GGCCTCTTCCTTGGTCTTGTGGCCCTCAGCAACCAGGTCTACAGCGATCTGGAGAGCGGCGGGTGCGGTTCTCTTACCGTTACGGGTCTGGAGCATGTAGAGCTTTTCGTTCTCAATGGTGAACTCCATATCCTGCATGTCGTGGTAGTGGTTCTCGAGGATCTCGCAAACCTGCTTGAACTGCTCGAAAGCAGCGGGGAACTTGTTAGCCATCTCAGCGATAGGCATGGGAGTACGAACGCCCGCAACGACGTCCTCGCCCTGAGCGTTGGTCAGGAACTCACCCATCAGAACCTTCTCACCGGTAGCGGGGTCACGGGTAAATGCTACACCGGTACCGCAGTTGTCGCCCATGTTACCGAATGCCATTGCCTGTACGTTAACGGCAGTACCCCAAGAGTAGGGAATGTCGTTGTCGCGGCGGTAAACGTTTGCACGGGGGTTGTCCCAAGAACGGAATACGGCCTTAACTGCGCCGATGAGCTGCTCCTTGGGATCGGAGGGGAAGTCCGTACCGATCTTTGCCTTGTACTCAGCCTTGAACTGCTCAGCCAGCTCCTTAAGGTCAGCGGCGGTCAGCTCGATATCCTGCTTCACGCCCTTTTCTTCCTTCATCTTATCGATGAGCTCCTCGAAGTACTTCTTGCCGACTTCCATAACAACGTCGGAGTACATCTGGATAAATCTTCTGTAGCAGTCGTAAGCCCATCTCTCGTTGCCGCTGGCTTCAGCCATGTACTTAACAACGTCCTCGTTGATACCGAGGTTCAGGATGGTGTCCATCATGCCGGGCATGGATGCGCGCGCACCGGAACGAACGGATACGAGCAGGGGATTCTTGAGGTCACCGAACTTCTTGCCGGTAACGCCTTCCATCTTAACGATGTATTCGTTGATTTCTGCCATGATCTCGGGGTTGATCTGTCTGCCGTCCTCATAATACTGAGTGCATGCCTCCGTAGAGATCGTGAAGCCCTGGGGAACAGGGAGACCGATGTTGGTCATTTCGGCGAGGTTTGCGCCCTTACCGCCGAGGAGCTCGCGCATGGATGCGTTACCCTCGGTAAAGAGATAACAATACTTCTTTGCCATTTTGAGTTTCCTCCAATATTAAAATTATTTTTTGATCAAATGTAAGCCGCAACAGCCGCTTTTTCCATAAAAAACGGAACTGCGCGCGTATTGCACCCAATATTATAGCATATCCGAAGGAAAATTTCCATTTCTTTTTAGAAAAAAACAGAAAATTTGTCAATCTTTACAATTTGTACATATTCCGAGGCGGAGTTAACCAAAAAAGAAAAAGTGCGTAAAATGTATTTTGTACCGCTTGCACAACGGAGGATGCGCGAAAAGCACTTGACAACGGTCGGCAAATATTTTATAATGGTAAAAAACGTGCGAGGTGCGATGGATATGAAAAAAACGGGTATCGTATACAGAAGGGCAGAGGGCCCCTTCCGCTATCATGCGTGGCCGACGGTCGCGGTGGATGAAAAAGGGGTTTTGTACACCGTTTTTTCCGGCAACCGCATCAGCCACATTGACTTGTTTTCCAAGACTTATCTTGTAAAAAGTGAGGATGGCGGTGCGCATTGGTCGCTCCCCACCGTGGTTAACGATACAGCATTAGACGACCGTGATGCAGGCATTTGCTATCTCGGAGGGGGAAGATTCGCGATTTCTTATTTTTGCCCGGATGCACGCTACTATCTTGAGCGTTGGAATCATCACATGCTGACCTTTATGAGCCCTGCTGAGAAGCTGATGGCACTTGGCGCGGCAGAGTATTTCAGAGAGGCATCGGGCACGGAGAATGCCTACGGCTCGTTTGTTCGTATCACCGAAGACGGCTTTCGAAGCATTGGCTCGCCGGTCCGTATCCCCATATCCGCACCGCACGGGCCGATCTCGCTTTCGGACGGAGGCATCGGTTATCTCGGAAAGGCAATGTTTGCCGAGGGCGCGATTGAAGAGGAGAGCCTTTGGTATTATAAAAGCGAGGACGGCGGTAAAAGCTTTGTGAAGACGGGCTTCGTCCCGATCCCCGAGGGGATGGCCGTCTCGCAGTTCCACGAGCCGCACGCGGTATCGCTTGGCGGCGGCAGGCTCTTTGGTGCATACCGTACCCACGACGCGAAGGATCCGCCCCTGCGCACCACAGTCTATTTCACAAGCTCCGAGGACGGAGGAAAAACATGGGAGACGCTTCGCCCCTCGGGGCTTGACGGACTCCCACCGCATCTTATTCGCCTGCGTGACGGCAGACTGCTTCTCACCTACGCAAGACGGAATGCGCCCAACCGCATCGAGGCGGTCATCTCTTCCGATGGCGGCAAGAGCTTCGGCACTCCTATCACCGTAGAGGAATTTCCACAGCATGCCTATGAGGGAGACTTCGGCTATCCCGCCACCGCCGAGCTGCCGGACGGAACGCTTGTGAGCGTGTATTATGCCGTGTACGGTGAGGATAAAAAGCCTTCCATCCTTTATACAAAATGGACGATATAAAACAAAAAACAACGCTTTTCTACCATTTTAGGATAAGAAAAGCGTTGTTTTTATTTATGTTTTACCAAGATGATCCCTTTTTATGGATTGGTATTGCGATATCAGCCATCATTCGTCCATGGAGGCAATGATCGCGCGAGCGGTCTCTGCGATCTCGGCGAGCGGTGCGCTTTCGCGTTTCATCTCAGCAAGCGGCGTTTCAAAATAAACGCTTCGGTTCTTTTGCATCTCGGCAAGCGCGGAATTTTTATCGATCGGCTTTCCCGCTTTTGCGGCTTCCAAGGCCGCATTCAGCCAGATCCTTGCCTCGGGCAGATAAAGGTAAAGGGCGTTTTCGTAAGCGTGCGAGCGGTTGTAACTGCATTCCGCGTTGTTCTTGAGCGTTTCTTCAAAATTCGGATTGGTTTCCGTTTCGGTTTTCAGCCGTTCAAGGGATGCAAGAAGAGAATAATCCTCGTGTCCGCCGAGCAGCAGAGCAAGCGCCTCCAGCAGTCCGATCGCCACGCGCGAAGCCTCCTCCTGCCCCCTGATATCGCCTTTAGCAAAGCAAATCTGTGCTTTCAGAATGGCGGCGTTGATAAAGCGGCCGAGAATGGTTCTCACAATATCGTAGGCGTCTCTTCTCGTCTTCTCATCGTCAAGCGGGATTTCTGTCAGCATCGAAAGGATCTCCATAGCGGTAGCCTTCGTTTCCATAAAGGGTGCAAGAATGATCTCGTTTTTCTTACCCTCCTCCGCTTTGAAGGGGGCGCGCTCTTGGATATATTCATAGAGATCGTCGCCGATCATCGACTCATCGGCCGGGCCTGCCCAGGTCACCAGCTTTGCGATCGGGAGCATTTTTTTCCAGATCGCGAGCATTGCGCCTGCGTTTTTCTTTTCATATCTTGCCTCGCAGAAGCTCTCCAGAAGCGTATCCAAGGGAATAACATCCGCCTCCCAGGCGTTTTCCGCAAGATAATATAGGTTGAGCGGATTTCCATGTGAGAATTCGGGCCAGAAAACCATACCGCGGCACATTGCGTCGTTCTTTGCGAGCGAAAGCCTTTCGTTCATCAGCGCAAAGTTTCCGCGGATATCGTTTTGCTTTTCGATTCCGCCGAAAATGCCGAAGATCCAGGGAAATTTGCCCAAAACCTCCCATTTCGTGAAATCGTTTCCGCTTTCCGATTCGGAGGTGTAATCAAAGAAAACGGTTCGATTCGGATCCAACTCTGAAAGCAGAGCTCTTGCCTCCTCGGGCGTGTATTTGATCCAAACGTCCCAGCTCGCGAGAAAAAGCTTCGCGTTCGGATATTTCTTGCGAAGATTTTCCGCGATCCTTCGGTAGACGAAAAGCTTCATCCGCAGATTTTCTTCCCGATCCTTTGAGTACATGCGCTCGGCAAGTCCGATGGTGTGGAAGATCTCGCCTTGGCCGTATTCCTTCACGTGTGTATCGGTCAGATGCTCATAATATTCCATGTTCTTCTTTTCTCGGATGTCAAAAACGAGACCCGTCTGTTCGCGGTAGGCGGAGGTGCTTTGCGAAAGAAGCGTCGGCTTTTTCTTTTCAAGAAAGGCGATGGGCGTGCGCGAATACCAATGCGTCATCGTTCCGCAATCCTCGGGGTGCATGAGATCTCGCTCAAAAGCGTACTTTAGAATCTTTTTTCGAAGCTCGCCGCGGTATTCAAGCGACCAGAAAAGATTGCGATCGTTATATTCCTTCGTGGATTCGGGGAGAGGGAGGTCTCTTTCGGGATAGGGAACAATGTCGGGGAAT
>JAZQTA010000070.1:0-7778 GCA_045630385.1 Eubacteriales bacterium
AGCGATCTTCTATTCTCTCGGCAACTTTATTTTTGATACCGATTATCAGCGCGCGCACGCTTATACCGATATCGGTCTGCTTTTAAAGCTTTCGCTGGATGAAGAAAAATTCTCCTTTGATGCCATCGGCGCGAGCCTTACACGCGGCGAGCAGAGGCTTCGCCGCGCCCCCCTGCCGCTCATCTTTACGGACGTATCGGCGGAGGAATACGAAAGGCTCTATCCCTTGGCGGCCAAGACCTTTATTTTGGAGGAGAGCCGCCGCAGGATCTTTTTGAATCCCGATAAGTATAAAAATGCCACGAAGGAGGAGTGGGAGGCGTATTTTGAAAAACAAACGCGCACCAACCTGCCGCATGGCGTGATGAATTTCGACGTCGTTTGCCCGCTCGCCGAAAAGGCAGAGGAGGACGCGTGGAAGGAAAGCCGTCTTGAAGGCGTGAAGGAATATCTGCTTTCTCTTCTGTAATTGCTAAAAAAACACACCGCATGGGCGGCCTGTCGTAAAGCAGGTTGCCCATGCGGTGTGTTTTTATTTCATCAGCTCGTCGGTCAGGCGAATGATCTCGGGCGCGAGCTTCTTGCGCCTCGCTTTTGCGATGGCGTTATAAACGGGGTAAGCGAGGCTTGCGAGCAAACCGCCGACAATGCCGATCGGTATACCCGCGATCATTGCCATATCTTCGGATATACCGAGGATTTCTCCGATCTCGGTCATGCAAAGACTCATGCCGCATCCGAGAACGAGCGTTCCTATCACGCCGAAAGCGAGGGCGAAGGCTTGCGCCGTATTCGTCACGCTTGCATCGAGTCTGCGCAGTCGAGTCATCTTGTCCTCTGCCTCGGGGGGCGCGGTATATTTTTCACGGATGCGCTTGATCTCCGACTGCTCCTTTGCGGAGTAGGTATAAGTAAATCCGTTTTGTTCTTGATTGTTATTTTCCATTTTCAACCTCTGATTTCAATTGTCCCAGTTTCTTTGTTCCAACCACGATCATATAAATTGCCGTAGCAACGATCAGCGCGGAAATTACGCCGCCCGTTGCGAAAAGCATAATTTTTTGCTCGGCTGCCGTCATCGTTCCGTCGCCGAAGGTGGTAAGCATCGTGGCTTCCAGCGTCAGCATTGATACGAGCGCCGCCGCCAGACTGATGGCCTTGGAGGCGGAAAAAACGGGACTGTTGTATTTTCTGTATTTTATAACGTTGACGATCGCGGCCGAAAGCGTCGTAAAGGTATAAGCCGCCATCGCAATGGCCGTGATCATGTGATGCTCGAAGGTTCTGCCGAAGTACACCATAAAGAAGATGATCAGCGTAAGCGCCAGGTTCATAAGAAGAAATACGATGCCGCAGGCGCGATACTTTTCAAGCTCTGCTTGCATTCTCTCGCCGGGCTTATATCTCGTTGTGTGACGAGCCAAGAAAAATCGCATCACGCCGAGGCAGATATAGTACGCGCCGAGAGAGCAGAACCAAAAGGTACGATGATAAAATCCAAGCCACAGCTGAAAGATCCCGTACAAGGCGTTCCACGCAAGTGAGCCGTAAAGAGAAACGTTCACGCGCAGGCGCGCATCCTCCCGCCATTTTTTTGCGTATTTATTTTCATTCTTGAATCTTTTAAAAAAATGGATCAGATACGGAATTTTGAAGCACCAAACGGTCAGGGTGTAGGCGGCAAGCACGTAGGATATGATGGCAATGGCCGACTCCGTGCCGATAAACACCATGGAGCCGACGAGCAAAACGGTTGCGATCGGAACGAGCAATACCATAATCGCGATATGCGGAAAGAGCAGGGCTTTACCGAGCTTCTTTTTGTCCATTTTCGCTCCTCCTGATCTTAACGGTAAAGGTCGTGCCGATGCCGACCGCGCTTTCCACGCCGATCTCGCCCTGCATAATATCAACCACGCGCTTGACGAGCGCAAGACCGAGTCCGTTGCCCTGCACGCGGTGCGAGGTGTCGCCTTGGTAGAACTTTTCAAAGATGCGCGCGCCAACCTCCGCGCTCATGCCGCATCCCGTGTCGGATACTTTTACGGTAGCGCATGCTTCGTCCGCCGTAAGCGTAAGCGTCACCTTGCCGCCGTCCTCGGTAAACTTAAAGGCGTTGGAGAAAAGGTTGTTCCACACGAGCGACAAAAGCTCCGCGTCGGCAGAAACGCGCACGTTCTCGGCAATATCGGTTTCAATTTCAATATTCTTTCTTTCCCACGCGCTTTCATATTGCAAAAGGCTCTCGCAAAGCTGTTCGCCGAGATCGAAGGTAGTGGTACTTTTATAGATCTGCTGGTTTTCGAGGCGGTTAAGCTTCAATATATTCGTCATCATATCGGCAAGGCGGCGCGAGGCATCGGTAATTGCCTTTGCGTATTCGATTCGCTTTTCTTCAGAGAGATCGGGCGTCTGTAAGAGCGTTCCGTAGTTTTGCATCACGGCAAGCGGTGTTTTCATCTCGTGGGATACGTTGGCGATAAAATCGGTGCGAAGGGTTTCCACGCTTGAAAGCTCCTCTGCCATTGCGTTGATGGATTCGCCGATTTGATTGAAGCCCTCCATGCCCGAGCCGTGGACGTGCTTCGTGCGGGCGGAAAAATCGCCGTTCATAATTCTTTTTGCGGCATCCGTGATCATTTTCACGGGTCTGTCCACCATGATCCTTCTTCGGATAAAATCGGCGGTTTTGAAAAGCACGGTGATGATAACGACGTTGAGGAAGGTGATCTTTGCCGCCTCGGCGATGTTGTCGGAGGTATAAACAAGCCCCATTTCCTTTGATAATACCTTGAGAAAAAGCATCATACAGCAGGACACCACAAACCCCACCGACAGAAAGAACAAAAGAAAGCTGCTGAACTCCCGAAGCACTCCTTGGAACGTCGGCTTTTTCATTTGATCACCGCCTTGTAGCCAAGACCGTGCACGGTTTGGATTTCGAAGGAATCGCAGTCCGAAAGCTTTGCGCGGAGCTTGGTCATATAGACGTCCACCGTTCTCGTGCTCGTCTGCGTATCCACGTCCCAAAATTCATCCATCAGCTGTGTGCGCGTGAAGGTTTTTTTCGGATAGGATAGGAGCTTGTAAAGAAGGTCGAACTCTCGCGCCGTGAGAGCGATTTCCTCACCGTTCAAGACCGCGCTTCTCTCGTCTGCATCCATCACGAAATTACCAACCTCAAGCCGTCGGCTTGACGCGATCTTGGAGCGGCGAAGCAATGCGCCGATGCGCAAAAACAATTCGTCAAGGTCGATGGGCTTGGTCATATAATCGTCGATCCCGATGCGGTATCCTCTCTGCTTGGATGCGAAATCGTCACGTGCGGTCATAAACAATATCGGTATATCATTATTGAGCGAACGGACGGTTTTAGCAAACTCGAAGCCGTCAATGTTTGGCATCATAATATCCGAAACAATGCAGTCGAAGGTGTTCTTATACATCTCGTCGTAAGCACTCTCCGCGTCAAGGCAACCAACCGCTTCGTATCCCGAGTTATTGAGAAACGAGCAAACGCTACGGTTTAGATCTCTGTCATCCTCCACGATCAGAATTTTGAACATATTTTCATCCTCCGAAAGACGTATTTTTGCTTTTATATCTGTAGTATAGCATAGAAATGTTAAAGTTTTGTTTGCGTTTTTGGTTTTTTTGAAAAAACGAATATATTTTTTCGATAAAATATGCACCGCCAAGGGCTTGACCCTTGGCGGTGCATATCCGTACGGTATTATTTTACGAACGCCTTGCCGATCACGCTGCCGCCGTCCACCGGAACGTCAACTGTCGCCGAGATGCGCGCCTCGGCCGCCGCGCGTCGCTCGTTTGCCTCGGCGATCTGCGCTTCGCGCTTTGCCTGCATCTTTGCCTGTCTTTGAGAGGGCGACATTTTTGCCTCCTCCCAGTTTGCCTTTGCCTCTGCCTTTGCGGCGGCAAAGTTTGCCTTATCCACCTCGTGCTGTGCCTTGGTGCTTTCCTTCATATCGGCGAATGCCTTCTTAAAAAATGCTTTTAAGCCCATCGTAAATTTTCTCCTTATTTTTATCAGTTATTCATGATCTTGTCGCTGAGCGCGAGGATCTGTGCGCCGTGCTTCTTCTTGCGCAGGGTGAGAATTCTCTTATGAATCGGATAAGTGAGAAGCGCCATGCCAAGACCTATAACGCCAATCACGATTCCGGCAACCAACGCGTTTTTCATGCCGAGCGTAGCGCCGATATCGGTCATAACAAGGCTCATGCCTGCGCCCATAATGATTGCGGAGACGCTTCCGAAGGCATAAGCGAATACGTTCGCGGGGCGCTTTACCTTGGCGTCAAGCTCTCGGAGCTCGTCAAGCTCGGAAGGAGTCTTTTCCATGTACTGCGTGCGGATCTTCTGTGCCATAAACTGCTGATCGTTCTTGTTCATCATAAATTACCTCTCTGTGTTTTTCGTTTTTGTTTTGGTGACTCTATTTTACGATACCGATTTTTGCGTTTTGCTTCTGTTTTGTTTCCGAAATGTTATTTTACAGCATCGGTGCAAAAATTCTGACCACAGAGCGAATAAACCGCGTGAGAAGTCCTGTTTTCAGCATATCGGGTGTTACCTCTATATGATTTCTTTCATAGCGATATTTTTTCAATTCTTCAAAAGGTTTGCATTTTGTTTGTGTTTTGTTAAAGCGCAAAAACAAAAAAGGATAGGCTTTGCGCCTATCCTCATTCGTATGGATTTCGGTATTAAATTTTGAATTTATCGCTTTCTTTAAGATCCAAAAGCGTAACGGCTCTTTCGAAGTTCTCCTTTGCCTCCTTGAACCCCTGCGGATGATGCGCATCCGAGCCGAGATAGAATTTGCAACCGCATTTTTTAGCCGTCTTGAAAATGCGGAGAATATCCTCCCTTGCGCCGTGGTCGAAGAAGAAATCACCTTGGTTTAATTCAATCCCGACGCCGACGCTTGCCGCCTTCGTGAAGACACGCGTAAGATCCTCGTCCTTGATTGCCGCAAGCGTGTCTTGGTAGAGCGCATCGTCGCCGCCGCCGATCAGATAGCAGGCGAGGTGCGCGATGCCGATCTTATGGAAGGGAAGCTCCATGGAAAGAAGCGTATCCAGCTTTTTCACCCAAAGCGCGGCAAGCATATCCGCCTTGCCCGCGCATTCGGCGGGAACGGTGAATTCCTTCATATGCATATGCGTGGTCGGAATAATAACGAAATCGAATTCGTCGAAGCGCTCCCTCGAAATGCCGACCGTCATATCCGCGCGCATGTCGGTCTCGCAGCCGAAAAGGAAGCGGATGCCCTCGGCCTTCGGGAGAGGGAGCGCTTGCTTTATATGCGAAGTATTCTGCGGCGCATACCATTCGCTCGGCCCCCCTACGCGCTCGTCCCAGTAATGGTCGGTGAGGCATACCGTTTTCAGGCCGTTCTCCTTTGCATAGGAGAGAATGGCCTCGTTGGTCTGCTTCGGGTCGTCGGAGCAGCTTGAAATGCGGGAATGAATGTGCAGATCGTGATCGTAAATAAATTTCATTTTTTTTATTCCTTCGTCTTGTCGTAGGCGGTAAAGAGCTTTTCGTAGTTTTCCTTGATATCCGCAAGCGGTGCGGTCAATTCATAGTTGAAAGCGCCCTTGTAGCCGATCTTCTCAAACGCACCGAGCAGGGCATTCCAGTCAATTTTGCCTTGGCCGGGCATCCAATGGCGCTCGTTTTCATAATCGTGGTCGGAGATGTGGGTGGTAACGATCAGGTCGCCGAGCGCAGTCACGCCGTCCTCGCTCTTTTCCTGAAGGAAGTGGTTCACGTCAACGCAGATGCGAACGTTGTCGAGGTTGATCTCTTCTATGATGCGGCGCGCCTCCTTTGCGGTATTCAGAAGGCAGGTGCGGGGCAGGATCTCCACGCAAAGATAGCTTTCGGTCGCATCCGCCATCTCGCGCATAGACTTTTTAAGCTGCTCGATCTTTGCCTCTCTCTCCTCGTCGCCGTTCGGCTCAAAGCTTCCGTGCACGATGTAGCCAAAGGGCTTCACGGGTGCTGTGCGCGCAAGGATCGCGCGGAATTTTTCCACCACGGCAAGGCGCGTTTCCTCGTCGAGCAGGCAGGGGTTCCAGCGGTCGCCGAAGGGGATGTGAATGCAGTTGACGGGTAGGCCCGATTCTATGACGGCAGCCATTCCTTCCTCAAGATGCTCAAAATATGCGGCCTCCTTTTCGGGATCGGCCCATGCACCTGCGATGTCAAAATCAATGCAGTCAAAGCCGAGCGCCTTTGCCTCGGCAAGCAGCTCGTAGAAATCTTCGCTGCAAAAAGGAATGCTTTTGGAAAGTCTTAAACGGTATGCGCTCATGGTATTCTCCTTTTATAATGTTATAATGCAAATAATTGTTTGAAAAAACGGTTAATTTTCGATCTTTTTCATGGCTTTTTTGAAATGGTATCCGAAAACGATCGCCGTAAAGGTGACGGCGAAGAAATCGCAGATCGGCTCGGCAAGATATACAGCCATCGTTTTGTCCTCAAAGAAAAGCGGCACGATGTAGATCAGCGGCAATAGCAGAATGATCTTTCGGAATACGGCGACGAGGATGGACTCCATCGCTCTGCCGAGCGCAAGAAAGGTCATCTGGCAAGCGGTTTGTATACCGAAGATGCAGAGCACGGCGCAGTAGATGCGAAGCGCGCGTGCGGTGAAGGGAAGCAGAGCCGCATCGGCGGTGAACATGCCCGCAAAGGCAGAGGGGAAGAGCATCACCGCGCCCCAAAGCGTGCAGGAATATATAAGGCTGCAGCCAAGGAGAAGGCGGAACGAACGGCGCACGCGCGATGCGTTTTTGGCGCCGTAGTTGTAGCTTGTGATCGGTTGCGCGCCCTGCGCAAGCCCCTGCAACGGGAGCATGGCAAATTGCATCACGCTCGTCAGGATCGTCATTGCGCCCACGGCGATGTCGCCGCCGTATTTCAGGAGCGAGGTGTTGAAGCAAACGGCAATCAGGCTTTCCGTGCTTTGCATCACAAAGGGGGAAAGCCCCAGCGCAACGCAGGGCAAAAATACCGACGGCGTGAGGCGAAGATTTTTTCTTCTTATGCGAAGCCCCGTTTTCTTTCCAAAAAGGAAGGAGAGAACGAAGGCACAGGCCGCCGCTTGCGAGATCACGGTTGCGAGTGCCGCACCGCGCACGCCCATGTTGAAGGCAAAAATGAAAAGGGGATCGAGCAGAATGTTGAAGCCTGCGCCGATCAGCACGGAGATCATTCCGTAGCCCGCAAAGCCCTGCGCGGTGATATATGCATTCATACCGAGCGTGAGCTGAACGAAAACGGTGCCGAGCGAGTAGATCCTCATATAGTCGGTCGCGTAGCCTATGGTGCTTTTGCTCGCGCCAAATGCCAAAAGAAGCGGCTTTGAGAAAAGCAATAGCGCGGCCGTTAAAATTGCGGAGATCAGGAGCTGCAAAAGAAAGCAGCTTCCGAGCGTTCGTTCCGCGCTTTCCTTGTCGCCCTTTCCGAGAAAGATCGAGGCTCTCGGTGCGCCGCCCGCGCTTGCAAGAAACGCAAAGGCGGAAACGAGCATAATGAGAGGCATGCAAACGCCGACGCCGGTGAGAGCAAGATCTCCCACGCCTGCAATATGTCCGATGTATATGCGGTCAACGATGTTATAAAGCATGTTGACGATTTGGGAAAGCACCGTCGGGATGGCCAGCTTGAAAAGAAGCTTGCCGACGGGCTCTGTGCCGAGAAATTCTCTTGTGTCCTTCATTGCGTCTCTCGCTTATTCCTCA
>JAZQTA010000071.1:0-4506 GCA_045630385.1 Eubacteriales bacterium
TCTTTACATATGGTAATGCGCACACAGCTGGGAAGTGTTTTTCACAGCTTTAGTACTGACGATGGTAGAACGTGGTCAAAGCCACAGGCTACAGGATTGCACGCGCCGGAGTCCTGCCCGTGTATTGCTACTATCCCCGGAACAGATGCACAGCTTGTTGTTTGGAACAATTCGGAATACGATATGAACTGGCGCTCCCATTACGGCAAGCGTACGCCCTTAACACTTGCTATATCGAGAGATGGTTTGCGCACCTTTAGTGACTATTTCAATATCGAAACCGATCCCTCGCGTGCTTTTACCAATCCTTCTATAACGATAACATCTGACGGTTTGTTCCTTTTGAATTATTGGTCTTGCAAATACTCGCCGGATGGCATTATGAGCGGCCCTATCGATCTTAAACTTGCATCTTTTAGAATCAACTTATAACTGCACTATGTTGGAGTGGTTGACGGAATGCTCGCAATTAAGCTGCTTCACGGCCAAAGCTTAAAGTCCCGGAATTTGCTTATAAACAATATGATCGCATATCTTGAAAAAAGAGATACGGTTGAGGAGTTTTAACACGCTTTTCAATACAAAAAAACAAATATTGAAAACATTTCTTTACAAAAAACAGCCTGCGGACGGTTTTTGCCGCAGGCTGTTTTTGTTATGTGAAAATTAAATCTCAAATTCAAGAAGGTACACGCCGCAGCCGCCCGCATGGCGAAGTCTAAACGCGCCGCCCTCGGCCTTGACGTATACGCCCACGGTGGCAGCGGCTTCCGAAAAATCGGACGCGATGCTCTTGACGAGAGCGCCCGCGCAGGGGATGCGGATCTCGATATCCTCCGCCTCGCATTCGTGGCAGGAGATGAGAAGGCGCACTCTGCCCTCGCCCGTTTTTCCGCAAAGAAGCTTTACGCCCGCGGGGGCATCGGATTCTGCCGCCACCCTTTCGCAATCCTTGGCAAGGCTCTGGAAGAAGAGAAGCCCATAATACGCGGGAAGCAAGGGACCCGCGCCGTGGCGCAGATTCATCACGCTCCAGACACCCGTGGACCAGCTGTAATAATACGCCGCCGCGATCTTCTCCATATCCGTAAGCTCGATCAGCGCCGAAGTGATAAACGAGGCGCTCTTCTCGTTGTAAAAGTCGTTTTCCTCCGCGTATGCGGCGCGCGTCCAATCCGCAACACCGTAATGCAACTCGGCAAGCATAAATTCCGTATCCGAAAGCCCATGCTTTTCCATCACTGCAAGGTGCGGATCCACGTACGCGTGCAGCTCCTCGACGGACATCGGATACGCCGTGCTTGAAATGAAATCGGGAACGATCCCCTGCGCCCCGCAAAGCGAAAGAAACGCATCCGTAAATGGCGCGCCGCTCTTCGTCACCGTCGGGCCGCCGACCTTGATATCGGGGAAATCCTTTTTGATCAGGCGGTACACCTCGCAGAACATCTCGGCATACTGCTCCACCGTTCCCAAAAACAGCTTTGGGTTGTTCGGCTCCTCCCAAACGGAGATACGCTTGATATTCAGATGCATACCGTGCAGTTCGCCGTTCTTATAGTGACCGATAATACGGCGGCAGATCCGCGCCCATTTTTCTATATCGTCGGGCACGCCGACAAGCCTTTGATTTCCCGAATGGTCGATCGTTTCGCCAAGGCGAAAATCGATCTCGGCGCCGCTGTGCGCAATGGAGCGCATATAATCGTCGGTCTGCAGGAAGAAATAATTCCGCTCGTCCTCTTCATCGAGATGAAACAGAGGGAAAATGCGGCTGATATCCAAGAGCTTCTGACCGGGATTATCGATCGGTGCATCGTGAAAGCGGATATGCGCAAGCCGCAAGGCCTCAAAGCGAGGCGTTTCTCTTTCGGTCACCACGCGCGAGGTGATCCTCGGCAGATTGTTCATTCCCAATATATCGCGCATCGGGCGCGCGCTCTTTTCCTCGGGCTTGACTGTGATTTTCATACGGCTTTCCTCCCAAAGACGGCAAAATGCTTTTTTGAAAAAGCTTTCTGCGGCTATTATAATAAATCCTTCGGAAAAAGTCAACCTTGCAAGCAGAAAACGGACAAAAAAAGAAAAAAAGTCGGGCTTCGGCCGAAAATCGGTCAAAAACGGTCAAAGGAAAAGCTGCGGCGAAAAATTCCCCAAAAAATCCGAAAATTTCCCCGAATCTGTGGAGGATTGCTTGACTTTTCCGAAAATCCTATGCTATGATATTTTTAAAAGCACCGGGGAGAAAGGAAACGAAAAAATGAAAGAAACCATGAACGCCTACGCCGCATTTGCGCCCGACAAGATCGAAAGGATCACACTCCCCATTCCCGAGCCCGACGATTACGAGGTGCTGGTGAAAAACGAGGGCTGCGCCTTCTGCAACTGCACGGACAAAATGATCGTGGAAAGCCTGTTTGCGACCAAGGCTTACCCCGTGGTGTTCGGGCACGAAAGCTTCGGCAAGGTTGTAAAGGTCGGCAAAAGAGTGAAAAGCTTCGCCCTTGGCGACCGCGTGATCTGCACCAACGCCATCGTGACGGGCTATAACGGAGAATATTATTCCTCTTGGGGCGGCTTTGCCGAATACGGCATCGCGGGCGACCTTGCCGCCTATCTTGCGGACGGCGGCACGCTTGACGAAAAAAACGCCTACCGCGCGCGCTACGCCGCCAACAGCAAGATCCCTTCCGATCTGCCCCCCGAGAAGGCCTGCCTTTTATTCCCCTTGGCGGAAACCGCCGGCGCGCTTTTGCAGGCGGGGGACGTGAAGGGCAAGACCGTGGCCGTGATCGGCACGGGCATCGTGGGCTACTTCTTTACGTATTTTGCGAAAATATACGGCGCGGCGCACGTGATCTGCCTCGGAAGGCGCAGAGAACGCCTGGCGATCGCCGAAGCGCTCGGTGCGGACGCCACCTTTATTGATATAAATGAAGCCGCAGAGGCCCTGAAAGAGAGCGGCGGCGCGGATTTCGTTTTCGAATGCTCGGGAAACCATAAGGTTTTCGAAAACGGGCTTCCCTACTTAAAGGAGGGCGGCACGCTCGCGGCTTACGCCGTTTCCACCGAGCCCTACGCCTTTGATCTTGCGCGCTTTCCGCGCTCCTTTTCCTATAAGCGCATCGATCCCGACGTGCCGCGCGCGCTCGACTTCGTTTGCAAGCTGATGCGAGAGGGTAAGGTGCCGACCGAGATCCTTCTCACGCACAGATGGAATTTTGACGAGGTGCCCGAGGCCTACCGCACGGTGCGGCGCGGCGAGGTGATCAAGGGCATGGTGAAAATCGAATGAAATCCACCTCACGGTGGAATAAATCCGCTCCGCAGATGAAGTCCTTGCGGGGCAAGGATGAAATCGCTGCGGCGGTGGGTGGTTTCATTCAACCGAAAACTTTGTTTTCGACTTCATCCGCCTTTGGCGGACTTCATCGCAAAGCGACTTCATCTCGTAGCGCACTCGCGCGAAGAGACTTCATTCTTTCCAAATGAAATCCACCTTGCGGGGCAAGGATGAAATCGCTACGGCGATGGGTGGTTTCATTCAACCGAAAACTTTGTTTTCGACTTCATCCGCCTTTGGCGGACTTCATCGCGAAGTGACTTCATCTCGCCGCATTTCCTTGCGGCGAGATTTCATTATAATCTTTTGGAGGTTAAAAAATGCGCGAAAATAAGCTTGCCGATCTGTCCATGGACTTCGCGGTAAAAGCGTTGGAGTTAGCCGATAAAATAGAAGGACACCATGCAATGAAAAATCAGTTTGAGCGTTGCGCAACAAGCATCGGCGCCAATATTCATGAAGCCAACTACGCGCAAAGCAGACCCGATTTTATATCCAAGCTTCACATCGCGTTAAAGGAATGCTTTGAAACCGAATATTGGTTGGAGCTTTTTCGCAGAACCAGTTACACACCGGAAGAAGACACAAAAGCACTTCTTCATTCTTTTGGGAAAATCCGCCGCATGCTCGTTGCATCGATCAACACTCTAAAAAAATAAGGTTTTTAAGTGACCCCGAAGCCTTATTCCAAGCTACTTTTTGCATATTTTGCGATTTTGACTGACAACACTTTGACATATAAAGAAGAGATTAACAGTGAAAAGCTTAATACAAAATCTATCTATTAATACTATTGTTGCCGCCACCGAAGAACTTCCTCGCCATTCGGAGGCATCTATATTGGAATTAAAAGACGGTAGGCTTCTTATGGCATGGCAACGACACGAAAAGAGCGGCTTTGGTTCAGGAGATCAAGCCCCGTCTACCATTTCACTGATGAATTCGAATGACAACGGCACTACGTGGAGTAATTTTAGAGTTGCTGCGGCTATGATCCCCGGTTGCGTAAACGTATACAGCCCCACGCTGTACCGCTGTGCCGACGGATCGATATCCTTGTTTTTTAAGCGCTACACTCATCTTGTTTGGGGCGAGGAGCGGCGTAACAGCTACTACCGTATAGATTCTTATGACGAGGGCGAAACTTGGAGCGAGGAGACGCT
>JAZQTA010000072.1:0-45503 GCA_045630385.1 Eubacteriales bacterium
CGTCAGGCTACGATTTCGCTATCCCTTCTTCTCGCCTACACCTCACGGTGTAAACCTTGGGAGTCGCTTTCGGGTTGGTCGGTAACTACCTCCCAGCGGACTTTCACCGCAGAGCATTGATATGCCCGTCATACTAAAAAAGCGGCAGAGTTTTGATTCTCTGCCGCTTTTTATTAAAAGTATTACTTATACTTGCGCTTTCTTGCAGCTTCCTGCTTCTTCTTGCGCTTTACACTGGGCTTCTCATAATGCTCTCTCTTGCGGAGCTCAGTCAAAACACCGGACTTCACACACTGTCTTTTGAAACGACGAAGTGCACTATCCAAAGTCTCGTTTTCTTTTACTCTGATTTCTGCCATCTTTATTTCCCCTCCCTTCGCTGTGCAAAGAGATCTTCATCTCATATAATCACTCGTATATTATACTTGATTTTTTTATCTTTGTCAATAGTTTTTCCTGATTTTTCTTTAAAAATCTTATTTTTCTTCAAAAATCTGCTTTTTTGCCGCAGTTAAAGTGTTTTTCATGAGAATTGCAATCGTCATAGGACCGACACCGCCGGGCACAGGAGTGATAGCCGAAGCCACGTTTTCAACCTCGCTCGTCGCAACGTCACCTGCGAGAGTGCCGTCCGTCAAACGGTTGATTCCGACATCAATAACAACCGCACCGGGCTTCACCATATCCGCATGAACAAAATTCGCTTTTCCAATCGCTACCACCAAGATATCTGCCTGTTTGGTAATCTCGGCGAGATTTTTCGTGTGCGAATGGCAAACCGTTACCGTAGCATTTGCCTCAAGCATAAGATGTGCCATAGGCTTGCCAACGATATTGCTTCGCCCAAGAATGACACAATGCTTGCCGTCAATATCGGTTTTATAGTAACGAAGAAGCTCCATAACACCCGCGGGCGTGCATGGGAGAAAATCATAGTTCCCCGCTACAAGGCGTCCCACGTTGGTCGGATGAAATGCGTCTACGTCCTTTTTGGGATCGATTGCCAAAAGCACCGTCTCTTCGGAAATGTGGCGCGGCAAGGGAAGCTGAACCAAAATTCCATGAATTTCACTATTTTGATTCAAATTTCGAATCAAAGCAAGGAGTTCATCCTCCGTTGTCTCTTCCGGCAAAGCATATTCATAAGAAGCAATTCCGACAGCGAGACAAGCCTTATGCTTATTGCGCACGTAAACGGCAGAAGCAGGATCGTTGCCCACAACGACAACCGCTAATGCAGGCGTAACGCTCGTATCCTTTATAAAATCTTCAACTTCTTTTTTTACGGTCTCTTTTACGTAAGCCGAAACTATTTTACCATCAATTATCATATTATTTTCCTTTTTTATTTGCCTTAACATATAGGGGCCTATCTGTTTTCTTAATTGCATGATAGATCAAAATTCCGAGGCAAAGCGCAAAAATTGCGATCGCAAGCACCTGCGAAATACGGAAGATTTTAAAAATATACAAGGAATCCGTGCGCAAGCCCTCGATCCAAGCACGCCCCAAACCATACCAGCCGCATACCGCAATGAAAATCTGACCGTCATATCGACGCTTACTATAAAAAATATTAATGAGAATGAAGCCAATGATGTTCCAAAGAGATTCATACAAGAAGCAAGGATGCACCATCAAGGTTTCATAATCGGTTATAAAGTTATTGAGTGACATGCGGCAGAAAATATCGGTTTCATAGCCAAAAGCCTCACCGTTGCAGAAATTTCCCCACCGACCGATCGCTTGTGCCAAAATAATACCCGGCATCGTGCAATCGGCAAACGCCATAAAATCAATCTTCTTGATCCTTGCCATCAGCAAAACAGCCAACGCACCTCCGATGATACCGCCGTATATTGCCAAACCGCCGTCTCGGATCGCGATCCAATCTTTAAAGGTCGGAAAATCCTCAAGCTTGGTCAGAATATAATACAAACGTGCGCCAATAATGCCCACGGGAATCGCCAACAAGGCAAAATCGATCACGTCATCTCCGGAGATTCCGACTTGTCGCGCACGGAACGTACAGTAAGCAACCGCCATGATCATACCAAAGGTGATGATAACTGCATACCATGCAATTTCAGTATTAAAAATAGTGAAAGCAACGCTGTCAATAGAAAACGGCTTTATCCCGAGTCCCGGAAAACCTATTTCGGATATTCTGCTCATAAAGCGCTCCTCTTCTTAAATTTTTTTATTCATTGCATCGGCAATTGTGATTCCGGAAAGACGCTTTGCGACGTCCGCACTGATGGAATTGAATATATAATGATAGATGCACGCAGTTTTATCATTGTTTAACGTACACCCCTCTTCTTTATCCAAGCAACGAACGATAGCAATCGGACCATCGATCAACTCGATGATCTTCAAAAGCGTGATCTCTTCGGGAAGCAACTTCAAGAGATAACCGCCCTTCACTCCCTTATAGGATTCGACAATTCCCTCGGTTACAAGCTTATGCAAAATTTTCAGAGTGAAACGAAGCGTCACGGACGTTTCATCAGAAAGCGTTTTGGCATCCACGACCTCGGAATGCCTTGCTAAAGCGGTAACTATACGCAATGCGTAATCGGATTCAGATGTGATTCTCATAGATCCTCATTGTATCGGAGTAAAAAACAGAATGGGTGTGGCAACACGCCAACACCCAATTCTGAAAATTACCGTGTTTTACTTAACCTCTGCATTCTTATGCTTGTCCAAAATATTATGTATCTTCTTAGACTGATCCAAAAGATGGCTAATCGTGCGGTCGTGATTCAAGGTGTCGATGATGTACGCCACATACTTGCACATATTTACTTCCTGATACCACTCTCGCTTCAAAAGCTCCGGCATTCTATATACAAGATTGGTGGTGAAAATCTTGGAGATTACACCATCTGCATACGCCTTGTCCATATTTTCGAGACCGTTGCAGAACAAACCAAAGGTTGCAAAAACAAAAATACGGTTTGCACCCTTTTCCTTCAATTGCTGTGCCACGTCAATTACAGAATCTCCGGAGGAGATCATATCATCGACAATGATAACATCCTTGCCCGCAACATCTCTGCCGAGATACTCATGTGCAACGATGGGGTTCTTACCGTTCACGATAACGGAATAATCTCTGCGCTTATAAAACATGCCGAGATCGATACCCATAACGGAAGAGTAATACATACACTTGCTCATTCCGCCCTCATCAGGAGAAATGATCATGAGCTTATCAGGATCGATATTGATATCATCGTAAGTGTTCAGCATCGACTTGATCATCTGATAAGAAGAGCGCACGTTTTCAAATCCGCAAAGCGGAATCGCATTCTGAACTCGAGGATCATGCGCGTCGAACGTGATGAGATTCGTAACTCCCATGCTCACGAGCTCCTGCAAAGCCTGCGCACAGTCAAGAGACTCTCTTCCGGAGCGCTTATGCTGTCTTCCCTCATAAAGCATAGGCATAATAACGCTAATGCGTCTTGCCTTGCCGCCGATTGCACCGATCACACGCTTAAGATCCTGAAAATGATCATCAGGACTCATCGGAACCGTCATGCCATACATGTTATAGGTTACACCGTGATTGAATACATCGCAAATGATATATACATCGTTTCCTCGAAGAGACTGGCGAATTGTTCCCTTCGCCTCACCGCTACCAAAGCGAGGGCAAGAAATAGCTACCGTAAACGTCCCATCGTTGTCATGGCGTCTCCATTCCTTCAAATAAGAATCCACCTCGGCGGTAAAATCCTCACAACCACGCATGCCGATCACACTAAGCTCGCCGCAAAGACTGTCTTTCATAATCACACTCCGATTTTCTTTATAAATTTTAAAGAACATAATCTGTTAACACATAATATTATATACTATATAACCAATAAAGTCAAGAGAAAATGAAAAAATCGAATATTGTAAAAAAACATTGAAAAAATTTTATAAAACACCAAGGAGGTTTCTCGAATGAACGAATACGGAACACTGCTCATACGAACAACCACGGCTTCGGGGGCCTATCCGGTTTCCGATGTCAACGTCAGCATCACGGGAGTATCAAAAATCGGAAAGGATACAAAAATTTCGGTTTTGACGGACAAAAGCGGTATTACCCAGGCAATATTACTCCCTGCACCTCCTCGCGCCCTTTCCCTGTCTCCGGGCGGAAACGAACAAGCATATTCCGAATACGACGTTGAAATTTTTAAGGAAGGTTATTATCGAAAAAAATTGTTCAACGTAGCGATTTTCCCGGGGATCGCATCCGTATTACCCGTAAACATGATTCCCACAACCCCCTATAATACCGAGGAAAACATTCCGAGAGATAACGAAAATTCAATCATTTACGAAAACGAAAAATTATGAGGAGATCTGCAAATGATCGAATATCCCACCATTCCAAAAAAGATTGTTGTGCATCTCGGCGCCCCAATGGAGGATGCCGCGAACATATCAATTAATTTCATTGACTACATAAAAAATGTAGCCTCCAGTGAAATATATCCAACTTGGCCGGAGGAAGCTCTTCGCGCAAATATTTTGGCTCAAATATCCGTAGCACTCAATCGAATTTATACCGAATATTACAGAAGTCGAGGTTATGATTTTGACATCACGTCATCCACTGCCTTTGATCAGTCGTTCGTGTATCAAAGAGATATTTTTGAAAATGTCGCAAGAATTGTAGATGAAATTTTTGACAGTTATATTCGCCGTCGCAACAATATTGAGCCATTATTTGCCGCTTTTTGCGACGGTGTTGAAGTTCAATGCGAAGGTCTTTCTCAATGGGGATCGGTTGAGCTTGCTAACCGCGGTCTTTCGGCAATCGAAATTTTACGCAGCTACTACGGTCAAGATATAGAAGTGATCACCGACGTTCCGATCGAAAATGCGATTACAAGCGCACCAATCGCTCCCTTAAAAGAGGGCGACACAGGCCGTGATATAGAGATTATACAGAGAAGACTCAATCGTATTTCCGTTAATTTTCCCAGAATTCCGAAGATTTATCCTGCTGACGGGCTTTTTGATAAAAGCACAACCGATGCAGTAAAAGAATTTCAACGCGTTTTCGGTCTCGCGGAGGACGGAGTGGTCGGAAAAAGCACCTGGTATGGGATTCAATCGGTTTATAACGCCGTAAAAAGGCTTTACGAACTCAATTCCGAAGGTCTCAAGCTTGCAGATCTTTCGACAGAATACCCTGCGCAGCTCGCCGAAGGATCATCCGGGGGCGGAGTTCTCGTTCTACAATATTATTTGAGCTACGTAGCGAACAACGTCCCCACAATTCAAAGCGTAGATATTGATGGAAGCTTTGGTCCAAAAACAAAAAGCTCTGTTCTTTCATTTCAAAGAACGTATGGATTGCCCGAAACCGGTATTGTAAACCGCGCTACGTGGAATAAGCTGCAGGAAATTTATTACAGCCAAGTGCAAAATATCTCTTATATTTTCAGTGCCGGCGAGATCATTCCCTATCCGGGGCGAATACTAAGGAACGGAATTGAAGGAAACGACGTTCGCGTGCTTCAGGAATATCTTTCGTTCATCGCATCTAAAAATTCCGAAATTCCCGATGTTATTGCCGATGGTTCGTACGGCCCCGCCACAGAAGCCGCAGTACGCGCTTTTATAAAGAGCTACGGTCTAACGGACACAAATGGGCGTGTTAACGCCACCGTCTGGGATGCGATCGCTTCCGTTTATGAAGATCTTTATGCAGGAGAAATCGTGCAAAATGATCAATATCCGGGTTACCCGATTACTTAGAAAGAGGAAGACGATGTATACACAAAATGACACCACATCCGCCATACGCAATGTGCAGGAATATCTCTACGAAATTCATCTTCATGAAAAACTGCCGTTTCAACCGCCGATCGATGGCATATACGGCCAAGAAACGCAAGCCGCTGTCGCACTATTTCAAAAAAGTGAAGGGCTCGAGCAAACAGGCATTGTAGATTTTATCACGTTTGAAAGACTTCGCGATACTGCGATCGGATATAAACTCTCAAACAACAAAAAAAAGCATCTTTACGCCGCAGAGGGCTTTCCTTTAAAGCGAGGCTCAAGCGGTAATGATATAGACGTTTTGCACTCTTTACTTCGTGAACTTTCAGAATACGACACGGAAACGCCACCCATCCCGCGAACGGCTTATTTTTCGAGCGAAACGGAAAATGCCGTATGTTATTACCAAAAGCTCTTTATGAAAGACGCGACGGGCATTGTGGATACAGAGCTTTACGAGAGATTGGAAATCGAGCTCGCGAGCCGAAGAGCTTTTCTTTAATTTTCAAAAAACAATGATTAATTCATTTTTTTCGGTCAACAATGAATAAAAAACTTTCCGGAGCCACAATGAGTAATAAATTCACCGAAAAAGCAGAAAAGGCGTTGAATAATGTAATCCCCATCGCGCAAGGATTAGGACATACCTATGTGGGAACCGAGCATATTTTACTCGCTTTATCACGAGAAAAATCAAGCCTCGCAAGTACGTTTTTGCAAAAACACGGTATAGATTACAAAAAAATAGAGGCATCCATACGAATTTATGCCGGAAACGGCCCAAAAAGCAAATTAACACCGACTGATATGACACCGCGGTGCAGAAAGCTTCTCGAGCTTTCTTATAAAAGCGCCCAAAAGTATGGTGCTGCAAAGATCGGAACAGAACACATTCTCCTCGCCATCATCGAAGAGCGGGAATGCATAGCAAGAAAAATTCTTGAACATCTGGGAGCAGATATTTCACGAATTAAGGATGACATTATGACGTTAATGAGGGGTGTAGAACGAAATACGCATACATCAACGCTGGATTGCTCATCCACCTCACTTCCCCTTCTTTCGCAATTCGGCAAGGAGCTTACAAGCCAAGAGTTTCAATCAAAAAACGATCCCATTATCGGACGAGAATCGGAAACCGATCGATTAATACGCATTTTGTGCAGAAAAAACAAAAACAACCCTTGCTTACTTGGTGAAGCCGGCGTCGGAAAAACCGCGATCGTAGAGGGATTGGCACAAAAAATCTTTCTCGGAACCGTCCCCAAGCCTTTAGCCGGAAAAAGAATATTTTCCGTAGATTTAACCTCAATGGTCGCGGGAACAAAATACCGCGGAGACTTTGAAGAAAGAATAAAAAGTATTATGCGCGAGGTCATAGCGAATCGCGACGTTATACTTTTTATTGATGAAATCCATACCATCGTAGGAGCAGGAGCTGCAGAAGGTGCAATCGATGCCGCAAATATTTTGAAGCCCGAACTTTCTCGCGGCGAAATTCAAATTATCGGCGCAACTACCTTATCCGAATACAGAAAAACGATTGAGAAGGATCCGGCGCTTGAACGAAGATTTCAACCGCTTACCATAAACGAACCTGACGATAGCGCAACACTCAGGATCCTCAAGGGCGTAAAAGAACGCTACGAAGCCTTTCATGACGTACACATCACGGACGATGCATTACATGCATGCCTCAAGCTTTCAAAACAATACATGCAAGATCGTTTTTTGCCGGACAAAGCATTGGATCTTTTGGATGAGGCATGCGCGAAAAAAAGAATCGTCTCCGCAGAACACTCGTTTTATATTACAGGAGAAAAAGCAGAGCAGAATCAAAAAAAGCCCGAAGATTCTTTGCAAGCCGCAAATCGATTTGAAAATCTCAGCTTGCGATATACGCGGCTTTCGGATAATGAAAAGTACGTTCTTGATTTCACAAAAAGAGAAAACGACGGAAAGCATCTCATTGATAAAAAACAAATTCAAGAGATCGTAACCGAAATCACAGGCATTCCAATTCATTCTCTTGATCAGAAAAGCCCAGAATGCCTTGAGGATACACTGAACGCATCTGTGCTTGGTCAACGCACGGCGGTAAAAGCGCTGTCCAAAGCCATACGGCGCCATCAAGCCGGCCTTTCCGATCCTACTCGCCCTGTTGGTGTTTTTCTCTTTTTGGGAGAAAGCGGCGTCGGAAAAACAGAGCTTGCAAAGGCACTTACCAATGCTCTTTTTTCCTCTGAAAAGGCGATTATACGCTACGATATGTCTGAATTCATGGAAAAGAATTCCGTTTCCAAGCTAATCGGAGCGCCCCCCGGATATGTGGGATATGAGGAAGGTGGGACATTAACGGAAAAGATCAGAAGACGTCCGTATTCCGTTGTGTTATTCGACGAAATTGAAAAAGCACACCCCGATGTTCTCAACATTCTTTTGCAGATTGCAGACGACGGCACACTGACGGATAATACGGGACATTCAGTCAATTTCCGACACAGCGTAATTATACTAACATCCAATATCGGAGCAGATAATTTCAAAGGAAAGGGGACGCTCGGCTTTCTCGAAGATCGCGAGCGCACAAAGCTATCAGAAAAATTAAAGGACTATTTTCGCCCCGAATTCATCAATCGATTGGATGAGATTATTCTCTTTTCTCCACTCTCCTTGGAAACGCTAACGGAAATCGCCGGGAAGCAAGCAAAGCGTCTCAAAGAACGCACGGAATCCCTCGGATATGAACTGACAATAGAAAACGAGGTTCTTGTTTATATCGCGAAAAAAAGCACCGAAAAAGGAATGGGAGCACGTCCGCTCTCGCGCATTTGGATAGACGAAATTGAGGATCCGCTCTCTCGCGTTATCGTAGAAGCTAAACCGCCGCTCGGTTCAAAACTCTCCATTCAATACAACTGTGAATCCGACACTCTTCATTTTCAATATAAAACAACGGAAATGGCATCGCTATCACTAAATTGATCAAAATATTCTTCCACACAAAAGGCGTCGGAATCAAAAAAATCCCGACGCCTTTAATTTATTCTTTTACAATGGGAAACTCTTTTTCCACTACATCAGCCGCAACTTCAAGATAATCGGCTTCAAAAAGTTCAACAACGCCCTTATCGACCAAAGATGCAAGCTCCGTATCGATCGGAATTTTTGCAAGAAGCTTCGTATCATGCTTTTGTGCCAATTCCTCGATATGGCTTTCGCCATACAGATGAATAACCTTTCCGCAATCAGGGCAAATCAGATAGCTGTAATTTTCTACAAGACCGAGAACCTTAACCTGCATCATATCTGCCATATTGATCGCCTTTTCGACGATCATTGAAACCAATTCCTGCGGCGTACTTACAATTACGATCGCATCCAAGGGCAAGCTCTGAAAAACAGTCAACGGAACATCACCGGTTCCGGGAGGCATATCCACGAACATGTAGTCCACTTCGTTCCAAACGACCTCCGACCAAAATTGTTTTACAGTGCCGGCAATCACAGGTCCACGCCAAACAACAGGCTTTGTCTCCTCGTCCATCAAAAGATTGACACTCATAATCTCGATTCCCGTTTTAGTTTTAGGAGGAAACATGCCAAGCTCGTTGCCCGTAACAGTACCTCCTCCAATGCCGAAAGCCTTGGGAATAGAGGGACCTGTAATATCCGCATCCAAAATCGCGCAAGTATATCCGCGTCGCTGCATGGAAACCGCAAGCATCGAGGTGACAAGGGATTTTCCAACACCGCCTTTTCCGCTGACAACACCGATCACACGGCGAATCCGACTCGCCTTATTCATTGGCGCCAGCAAGGATTCTTTAGAACATTTTTGCTTGCAAGTTGAACAATCATGAGTACATTCTGCCATTTTTTAACACTTCCTTTTAAATACAATCTATAGAAATTTTATTTTCCTTTATAGAAAAATGTACGCCCGACAAACGCTGACGATAATTTTCAATAACGGACGTTGCCAAAAGATCCTCTATATTCTTTTCGATATAGCGGCGCATATTTCTCGCTCCGAACTTTTCCGAATAAGACTCTTTTGCAATCTTGGTCAAAACATCCTCGTCAAAGGTTACGCGAATTCCTTTTTCTGCCATATGAGCAGAAACCTTATCCATCATAAGCTTAGCAATGGAAACAAAATCCGTTTCGGTCAATGCACCGAAGGTTATGATTTCATCAATACGATTCAAAAATTCAGGACGCAAAAAGGATGCGAGCGCACGCTCGGTTTTATCCTTTGCTACAACGCTCTTCTCCATTGAAAAGCCCGAAATCGCCGAGGATGTTTCACTTCCCGCGTTCGTAGTCATAACGATAATGGTATTCTCAAAATTCACGGCTCTTCCTTGCGCATCCGTAATTTTTCCATCATCCAGCACTTGCAAAAGTATATTCATGACATCCGGATGCGCTTTCTCGATCTCATCAAAGAGAACAACGGAATACGGTCTACGGCGAATCTTCTCCGTAAGCTGACCTGCCTCATCGTAACCAACATATCCGGGAGGCGCTCCGATAATACGAGAAACGGCGTGCTTTTCCATAAATTCGGACATATCTAACCGTATCAAGGATTCCGGTTGCTTGAAAAGCTCCATGGCAAGCACCTTGACAAGCTCGGTTTTTCCGACACCGGTCGGCCCGGCAAAAATCATTGAAATGGGAGTTTTGCGATAAGAAACACCGGCGCGCTTACGCTTAACCGCACGAACAACCGCTCCAACAGCCTCCGCTTGACCGATAATCTGCTCGGAAATCTTAGACTCTAACGTATCCAACGCACCAAAATCATTTTCCTTTATGTCGGTCGCGGGAATTCCCGTCCAAATCTCAATAACACCTGCAATGTCATTCGGTGTCAAGTAAAGAGCTTCGATTGCAGGGCGAAGCGAATCCAAGCGTCCTTCCAAACGAAGCATCTCAACCTTCAAATCGGCAAGCGTCTTGTAATTTTCCTCGTTCTGCTCTTTTTCGTTTTCGAGTTTTGCTTCCAGCGCCTCTTTCTTTTTTGCAATATCCGCAAGCGTTTTTTCCGCTCTGCGCATTTCGTTCAGCTCAACAGAAGTCAGCGAAGCGCGAGCCGCCGCTTCATCCAGAAGGTCGATGGCCTTATCCGGCAAGAAACGGTCGGTTATATATCTCTCTGACATGATGACAGCGAGACGGGCCACCTCGTCTGAAATTTTCACGCCGTGATACGTCTCATAATACCCCTTGATACCCCGAAGAATCTCTACTGTATCCTCAATAGACGGCTCTTCTACAACAACAGGCTGAAATCTTCTTTCCAAGGCGCTATCTTTTTCAATGTGCTTGCGATACTCCTTCAGCGTGGTGGCACCGATCACTTGAATCTCGCCTCTGGAAAGTGCAGGCTTCAGAATATTGGCGGCGCTCATGCTGCCCTCGGAATCGCCCGCTCCGACAATGCTGTGAACCTCATCGATCATGAGGATGATATTACCGGCCTGCTTCACCTCGCGGATCAAACCGAGAATTCTCTGTTCAAATTGCCCACGGAACTGTGTTCCCGCAACAAGAGAAGTCAGATCCAAAAGCCAAAGCTCACACCCATGCAATCTCTCAGGAACGAGATTTTCGACAATACGCTGTGCAAGAGCTTCTGCAATAGCGGTTTTTCCCACGCCGGGTTCACCGATCAAGCAAGGGTTGTTTTTCTGCCGACGGCATAAAATCTGTATTACACGATCCAACTCACGCTCGCGCCCGATCATACGATCGACACGACCTTGTTGCGCCTTAGCGGTCAAATTCGTGGCATACATGTTCAAAAATTTACGACCGTTTTCTGTTTTTTCATTTTTCTGAGGACGAGCCCCTTTTTTATCCGCCGATGCTCCGTTCGAAGCAAACGGAAGGTTCATATCCGAGAAAATTTTAGGAAAATCGATTGCGGGTGCACCACCATCCATATCCTGTCCCGCCTCGATGAGTCCTTCCATTTCTCCCGTCATATTTTCTATATCTTCATCGCTGACACCCATTTTTTTCAATATGTCATTGATGGGCTTTATCCCGAGCTCCTTTGCGCATATCAAGCAAAGTCCCTCGTTCACCGTCTTCCCCGCCTCGAGCCGTGTTATAAACACAACTGCAGGACGTTTCTGACACCTTGCACATTTCTGAATTTCCATGATTCTCCTAAAAAAAATTAATCAATACACACCCAAGACAGCACTTCCGCTGCTGTTAAAATCCAAGAAGAAGATCCAGCGGATGATATTCCTTAAAGAAACGAAAGATCGCGCCGCCCTCAAATCCGAGAGATGCAAAAATCTGAGATCCGAGAATTGCCCCCACGATCATTGATACAAGCCACGCAATGATAAAGGCAAACGCTCCGCTGAAAACAATGCCCAATATTCTATTCAACCAAGAAAGAGGCTTCGTATGGAAAACACCGTTCAAAACCCAAAGAAGCAAGGAAAAAAGAATATTACAAACGAGCAGTAAAAGAATGAATGCTATCACAACCGCAACAACGAAAACAAGAGGCTCCGTAAAGGTCTGCGCCAACCGTTCGATCAATCCTTCACCGGAATTTTCGGCAATCTGATTTACATCTATATTAAAAATTCCCGCAGTCATCTTCAATATAGTGGGAAGCTCCTCGCGGGCGGTTTGCGCCGTAAGATCTGCGCATTTTTCACGCAAGACCGATGCGAGTTTTTCCGTTACCGGTTTTTGTATCAAGGGCGCTATAAAGTTTCTTGCCGTAGCCGCGCAAAATTTAATAGAGCATGCCCAAACAGCAACAATCTTTACGGGTTTCGCAACGGTTTTGACAAAACCGCGTTTCCACCCTAAAAAAAGGCCGCCCAGCAAAATCGCAAGAAGTAGTATATCAATGACTATTTTCATTTTTATTTTTCCATCCTTTATTTTTTGAGCTCGCACAACTATTATACTAAATAAATTTTACCTTGTCAATGCGATCACGAAAGAAAAACCACATTTTCATCACCAAACAATCTGCAAAGACGTGCCTTAACCTTATCATTTGCGGACATCAATAAGCCTTGCACTTTTACATAACGTTTTGCCAAAGCATCATAAAGCAGAACGGAAGCGCTTCCCGGATTCAAGGAGGAAAGCCTCCATAAAACATCGGTGCGCTTGTCCGGCAAGGAAGGCAACTTGATACAAATTCGCGTGACCTGCTCCGGCGAATCTTTTGATTCTCCCTCTTTTGACTTGCATTTCTTTTCGTCGGCGGCTTCGAGAAGCGAAACCGATGAAAGGAGCACACGAACCTGATTAGATTCTCCCTCGCCCTCTTCTACAGACAAGGTTCCGCTAATCAAAACACCGGCCTCCTCGGTCAAAAAAGAGGAAAAAACAGTATATTGCTTTGCGAAAACGATAACCTCAATTTCTCCGGTTTTATCGTCAATGCGCAAAAATGCCATTTTATCTCCGTTTTTAACGTCTTTTTTTCGGACACTACTAACAATACCTGCGATTTTCACATTGGAGCGATCCTTATAACGAACCTCATACTCCGGATTTTCTTCTTCGGTATCTGCCAAAATATCGGCAATCGAGTCCGTTTTGATTCGAGAAAGAACGCTTTCATAGTTATCCAGCATATGACCCGAAAAATACATACCGGAGCTCTCTTTTTCTAAAATCAAAAGCTCCTTTAACGGATATTCCTCGATCTCCGGATATCCTTTGGTTTCGTTTGCAATCACAGAACTCGTGCTTGCAAGAGAAAACAGATCCATTTGACCGCTGATATTATTACGCGCTTTTTCTTGCTCTGTATCCAATACGTTCTCATAACAAGCAAGCAACGAGGCGCGCGTCGCTCCCAGCCCATCAAAGGCTCCGCATTTTATCAACGATTCAAGCGTACGCCGATTCAATTCTTTTGAGTTAACACGCTGAACGAAATTTTCAAGCGAGGTAAAACGGCCGTTTTTGCGCGCATCCGTAACAGCCTTTGCAAATCCGGCACCGACGTTTCTGACCGCAAGAAGTCCAAAACGTATCTTTCCTTCCACAACGGAAAAATCGGCATCACTCTCGTTTACGTGCGGCGCAAGAACCGAAATATCATGCTTTTGCGCATCAGCAATATACGCACGAAGCTTATCCGTTGATCCGAGAACGCTCGTCAGCAAGGCGGAGAAATACTCTGCCGGATAATGCGTTTTCAAATAGGCAGTTCTGTAAGAAAGGATCGCATAAGCCGTAGCGTGACTCTTATTGAAAGCGTATTTTGCAAAGCTTACCATATCGTCGAAAACGCCCTCGGAAAGTTCCGTTGAAATCCCTCGCGATTCACACCCCTTTACAAATCTCGCTTTTTCCGCAAGCAACACGCTCTCTTTTTTCTTGGACATTGCACGACGAACTATATCCGCCTGCGCATAAGAATATCCTGCAAGGCGACGGAAAATCTGCATTACTTGTTCTTGATAAACGATACATCCGTACGTTACGTCCAAAATTTCAGCAAGCTCCGGGATTTTATAAGTAATCGCTTCCCGACCGTGCTTTCTTGCAATAAAGGTTCCGATAGAATCCATCGGTCCCGGACGGTAGAGAGCAATCGTTGCAATAATATCCTCAAGCTTCGTGGGAGCAAGCCGACCGAGAACTGCCTTCATCCCTCGGGACTCCAGCTGAAAAACACCGTCCGTCTTTCCTTGACAGAGCAAACGGAAGGTTTCGGCATCGTCTTCCGGTATGCGCGAAATACTGAAATCGGGAATCTTTCGTCTTACGCTTTTTTCAGCGTCGTGAATGACCGTAAGATACCGAAGTCCCAAAAAATCAAATTTCACCAATCCGAGATCTGCCACGGTATTCATATCAAACTGCGTTACAGTACCCGAACTGCCTCCGGAAAGCGGCACGTAATTATGCAAAGGCTTTTCGGTGATCACAACACCTGCCGCATGCGTGGATGCATGACGCGGCATGCCTTCCAGCCTCTCGGATATTTCAAGCATTTTACGAATCTGAGGATTTCCCTCATACACCGCCCGAAGATCCTTCTGCCGCATGGCGGAGGCAAGCGTTACGTTCAATTCTCTGGGGATGAGCTTTGCAACGGAATCTACGGTAGAATACGGTACACCCATCACACGACCGACGTCGCGCACAACCGCGCGCGCAGCGAGCGTACCAAAGGTTACGATCTGAGCCACCTTATCCTCACCGTATTTTTCCTTTACGTAATTTATAACCTCTTCTCTGCGGTCATAACAGAAATCAACGTCAAAATCAGGCATGGAAACACGTTCCGGATTCAAAAATCTTTCAAAGAGCAAATCGTATGCAATGGGATCAACGTCTGTGATTCCTATGCAAAACGCAACGAGACTACCGGCGCCCGATCCGCGCCCCGGGCCTACCGGGATATCCTTGGATTTTGCATAAGCAATGAAATCGCTTACGATAAGAAAATAGGCGTTAAAGCCCATGGTGTCGATAACCGAAAGCTCATATTCCAAGCGATCAATATAGACCTGCCTATCATAGCGATCAAAGCATATGCGTTCATTAACAATATGCTTTTCAAAGCCGCAAAATGCATCCGAGCGGAGCTTTTCCTTATGCGAAAGGCCGCCCTCGGGGGTAAAGTTCGGCAAATACAGTTTACCGAATTCGAAATCGAAATTGCATTTTTCCGCAATACGAACCGTGTTTTCGATCGCACCCGGGAATGCAGAAAACAACGACTTCATCTCATCGGTTGAGCGAAAATAATACGTTTCGCTCTCAAATCCGAGCGAGTTTCCCTCCGAAAGCGTACTGCCCGTTTGTATACAAAGCAACGCAGTTTGCATATCCGCATCCGCTTTTTCAATATAATGTACGTCATTGGTTGCAACCAGCGGTATATCGCATTTTTCGGAAAGGATACGCAGAGCAAAGGCTACCTTGCGCTCCTCTTCTATCCCGTGATTTTGCACCTCAAGATAAAAATCCTCGCCAAAAAGCGCCTTCATCTCCAACGCATACCGCTCAGCTTCCTCCATGTTGCCGTTTAAAATAAGAGACGGAATTTTACCTGCGATACAAGCCGAAAGCGCAATCAGCCCCTCGTGAAGCTCGCAGAGAAGCTCCATGTCAATGCGGGGGCGCGTGTAAAACCCTTCGGTAAAGCCGCGCGAAACGAGCTCACAAAGATTTCTGTATCCCGTTGCATTCTTGCAAAGCAAAACCAAATGATCGCCGGAGGAATCCATGCGCCCCTCCTTTTGGAAGCGCGAACGGGGTGCTACGTACACCTCGCAACCGATGATGGGCTTTACACCTTTTGCTTTCAAGGAGCGATAAAATTCAACGGCGCCGTACATCACGCCGTGATCGGTGATAGCGACAGCATCCTGATTTTCCTTTATGGCCTTATCCGCAATTTCGCTGATACGCGCCGCACCGTCCAAGAGACTGTATTCGCTATGCAAATGCAAATGAACAAACTCACCCATACGATATCACTCCTTCTCTTTTATTTTACATCGGACAGCATACGGTCGGCAATCAAAACGATTTTATTTAACCGATGCGAAAGCCCCGGCTTTGTGATCGGAGGCACACAAAGAGCGGCCAACTGCGTCAAAGACAGATCTCTGTGCTCAAGACGAAGGCGCGCCGTTTTTTCCAGCTCCTCCGAAAGCGATGAAAGCAAGCCCTTTTTGGCGAGCTCCTCAATGGCCGCGATTTGACGCGAAGAGGCTGCTACGGCTTTTTCTATATTATTCGTTTCACAATTGGCGACTCGATTCGCCGTGTTACGTATATCACTTTCGATTTTGGCATTCATCATTCGGAACGCCGTGGCATTCATCATTGCCAACGCAAAAAAATCCTCAATAGCGCCGCTGTTCTTTAAATACAGCACGGGAGCGCCCGACCGCTCGGTCCTTTTCACCTCAATTCCAATTTCGAAAAGATAATTCAAAAGCGCATCTTCTCTTGTTTTAGGTAATAATTCGAGGCAGTATTGCTTTTGCGGATCGGAAATGCGACCACATGCAACGAAAATTCCTTGCAAAAAGCAAGGCGCGCATGCATGGCATTTCGGAAGTGGAGTCATACTGCGGGAAGAAACGATCTCCCGAATGAATCTTGCACAGGAGGGGCTTTCAAAAAAAACGAAAACCGACCGACCGCCTTTTCCCTTCGGAAGAAACACACAGCGTTTTCCAAAAAACTCCCCCACGAGCAAGCAGACCGCATCCGCTATACGCGCATTATCGAGCCCAACCGTGATCTCATTTTGATTGCACTCTCCGCGTACGGCTATAATTCCATACAGCAACGCGCGGCGACAGCAGCTGCTTTTTGGCAGTTGCGCCATGATCTCTTCCTTTTGCTCTATACAAAACGAAGCCACCTCGCTTCCTCCGTTTCTTCTATAATTTCAATTTCCGTTTGCAGGGCAACGCAAAAGCGCTCTCTGACCCGCATCCTCACAAAATCAATCAAAGCGCGAAAATCCTTCGCACTTGCATTTCCTTCATTTATAATAAATCCCGCATGCCTTTGGGAAACAGACACACCGCCTATGCGGCATCCCTTCAACCCGCACCGATCGATATAATACGCCGCCGATTTCTCTCCCACACGAAGAAAAACCGAGCCGAGAGATCGCTCTGAAGGCTGAGACACGCGCCGACGCTCCAATATCTGTGCCATCGCCTGTTTGGACGCGGCGACCGTTTCGTTACCGCCGATGATGCCTGCGGACAACAGTATCCCACGCTCGGATATATCCGAGTGCCGATACGAAAAAATCATCTCCGCACGATCTGCGCGAACAACCCGATCCTCTCGCGGATCGTAAACGTCAACGAACGCCAAGCGTTCGGATATCGAAAGCCCATACGCCCCCGCATTTTGAAAAACGGCACCGCCCACCGTCGCAGGAATTCCCATCAGCATCACGGGCGGCGCCAATCCGTAATCCAGCATTTTATGACATAACAGAGAGAGCGGCACCCCGCATTCCGCAACTGCCATTCCTTGCTCAAAATAAACGTTACGCATCCTTTGTGTAGAGATCAGGCAAATCTTCCATTCTCCGTCCGGAGGGAGAACGTTCGACATATTCCCGACGACCTTATAAGGAATGCCTTTTTTCACAAGCCGAGATAAAAGGCACAAAAATTCGCCTCTGTTTTTCGGATATGCGGCAAGAGCGACGGTTCCTCCGATTCCCACGTAGGATAAGCGTTTTACGCTTTCGTTTAACGTATAGTCAATTCCGTGATGATCCAAAAAAGTACACAAGCCCAAGATCATTCTCCTTCGCTATAAAATCCTTGCATACTCCTATTTTGAACATCCGTCATCGCATCATGTATACGATTCGCTTTTATTTATACTTTTTGCTTCAAATTTCTCTTCTGTCGATCATGTCGATCGCAGCTTCCCTTTGTGCTTCCGTCACGCAAAGTCCGCCGAGAATGCGGGAAACCTCTCCTATGCGACCTTCTCTATCCAAAGCGCGGATCCCCGTTTTCGTTACACCGCCAACGTCTTTTTTCTCAATTAAAAAATGCGTATGCGCAAGCGATGCAATCTGCGCACTGTGCGTGACCACGAAAATCTGTGCCGTTTGCGAAAGATCGTACATTTTCAAACCGATCTTTCTTGCCGTTTTTCCCGAAACACCCGCATCGATCTCATCGAAAATCAAGGTCGCCACGCCTTCCTTATCCGAAAGAGCGCATTTCAGCGCCAGCATAATTCTCGCAAGCTCACCGCCGGAGGCGATTTTGGCAATCGGCTTCGGATCTGCGCCGCGATTGGCGCTGACGAAAAATTCAACCGTATCCGTTCCGGATGCCAAAAGCACCTTTTCACCTGCCGAAAACTCTTCTTTTACAGAAGCGAAGAATACCGTCTTCGGCATATCAAGAAATTCAAGCGTTTCTTTTACAGAAACCTCAAGCTGCTCGGCGGTGCGCACACGCTCGGCGTGCAGTCTATCAGCAACGGAAAGAGCTGCGCGATAGGCCTCCCGCTCGCGTTTTTCCAAATCAGATAGTAGCTCATCGGCATTCAAAAGGGTTTCGTATTCCGCACGCGCTTTATCCCGATAAGAAAGAATATCCGCCACCGTAAGCCCATATTTTCTTTTCAAAACGGAAATATCGGAAAGGCGGGATTCTATCTCGTTTAACGCGGCGACGGGATCGTCTACCGCATCCTCGCTATAGACCGCAACCTCTTCCGCGATATCCATTACGGAATACATGCAATCGCGAAGCGTTTCCGCATATTCGGCGCACTTCGGAATTACATCCGATATCTGTGTCAAGGAAGCTATACTTCGGTCAAGAAGCAAGGAAACACTTCCCTTGTCGCTTCCCTTGAGCGCCTTATAAACGAAGGACGCGTGCTTGATAATGCGCTCGCTGCTTCGCAAACGCACCTTTTCGTCAACGAGCCGTTCCTCCTCTCCATCCGTAAGAGCCACGGCATCGATATCCTTGATCTGATACTCCAGCATTTCCATACGGCGCTCGCGCTCTGCCGTTTTTTCGGCCACGCTTTTCTTTTCTCTTCTCAACGCATCGTAAACGGCATACGCTTCTTTATATTCCGAAAGAAGCGCGGAATATCCGCCGTAGCTATCCAAAATCGAGAGATGGACCTCCCTCTCCATAAGCGAGCGCGTATCGTTCTGCCCGTGGATACTGACAAGGGCGGGCATGATGATACGAAGAACCGAAAGACTCACGGCGCGGCCGTTGATACGGATCGATGAATGACCGTCCACCGTAATCGTTCGCTGAACGAACAGTCCCCCCTCCTCATCCGGCCGAATACCCGCGGATTCCAATGCGGAAAGTGCTTCCCTGCGAAAATTTCCGAACATTCCGCTGACCATTGCCGTATTCTCACCCGTGCGAATCAGCTCCCTCTCCGCTTTTGCGCCGAGAAGAAGCCGGATGCTATCAATGATCACGGATTTTCCGGCACCCGTCTCACCCGTCAGCGCAGAAAAGCCCGCAGAAAAATCCACGTCCAAGCAATGGATAACCGCTATATTTTCAATGTGTAGGGAAAGTAGCATAGCTTGCTCCTTGTGAATCAAATACCAAACGAGCGCTTCAGCTCATTTTTGAGATTTTGCGCCGTCTGCACGTCGCGTACGACCATCATAACGGTGTCATCTCCCGCGACCGATCCGAGAATACCGTCAAGGGACATCTGATCTACGCATACCGCGATCGCGTTGGCCATGCCCGATGCCGTTCGTATCACGAGCATATTTCCGGCGGCATCCACCGCCGTGACGGAATCCGTAATAGCAGAATTCAAAGCAGATGCGCTCGTTTCCTTTTTAAGCTCGGGAAGAACGTACTTATAAGTTCCCTTTCCCGTCAAGCCCTTTACAAGACGAAGCTCTCTGATATCTCTGGACGCAGTCGTCTGCGTAACGAAATACCCTTCCTTTGCAAGAAGATCGATCAATGCTCCTTGCGTATCAACCTCATATTTTTCAATGATTTCCAGAATTTTCTGATGTCTTCCGTTTTTCACTTCAGTATCCTCTTTTTATATTTCATCCAAAGAACGAAGCTTTGAAAAAAGCGCGTTCATTCGGTTTTCTTTCTGAAAAGTAATCATTTTTAAATTTTCATTACTGCGACACACACGACAGGATGCTCCTGATTTTAAAACACCCCAAGGACGTCCGTCCACCGCGATATTCAAGGATGCCTGCGATCCGCAGGAAACCGCCAGCGTTTCTCTATCCGAAAAAACCAAAGATCGGCCGAAGAAGGAGTGCGGACATATCGGCGTTACGAGAATCGAGGGATGATCCTGAAAGACGATCGGACCGCCTGCAGATAAGGAATATGCCGTGGAGCCGATCGGCGTCGCAAGGATCAAGCCGTCAGCTCGGTATTTTACGGATGCGCCGTTCCCGTCCGTCAACGTCAGATCCGTAAGCTCCACGGGATTGCTGTGCGAGAACACAACCTCGTTGACCGCCAAACGCGTGGCAGAGGTCTGCCCATCTATCTTTACAGAAAGGAGCATTTTTTCCTCCACGGTATAATTTCCGTCAAAAAGGCGGGAAAGATAGGATATCTCCGAGGGGGCAAGCTCGCTCATGTACCCGAGGCGGCCAAGATTGATTCCGAGCATCGGAACGCCGTAACGGATCGCATAATGCGATGCGTCAAGAATCGAACCGTCTCCTCCGATCACCACGATAACATCCGCATCCGACGGAAAATCATCGTATTTTTTAACGGAATCTAAAGGATACGGCAAGGCGGTATCCATATAAACGGATGCGCCGTGCGCAAGAAGCTCCTTTGCCACAAGATGCGTCATCTCGAAGCCTTTATCTTTTTTTTCATTGGGGATAATAACAATCTTCATGGCGCAGCCTTCCTAAATCTTTTTTTGAAAATGTGCAAGATACTCGACGTTTCCGTCTCCCCCGCGAATAGGAGATACGATTGCGCCGTGGCAAGCGAAGCCTATCTGATCGGCAAACGCAACCACGGATGCCAAAGCCGCCTCTCTTGCTTTTTCGTCCTTCACAATACCGCCCTTGCCGATCGCGGCACGACCGACCTCAAACTGCGGCTTGACCAGACAAACGAAATGCGCCCCATCCGCTAACACGTTATAAAGCGCAGGGATAATATAAGTCGCGGAAATGAATGAAACGTCCATCACCGCAAAATTCGGAACAAAAGGAAGATCCTCCGGCGTAAGATAGCGCGCATTGTATCCCTCGATCGAAAATACGCGCGGATCACGGCGCAAAGACTCAACCAGCTGATCTCTTCCCGAATCCAACGCGATCACACGGCTTGCGCCGTTTTGCAACAGGCAATCCGTAAATCCGCCGCTGGATGCACCGACGTCGATCGCCTGAACGCCTCGCACGTCGATGGAAAACGCGGAAAGCGCTCCTTCGAGCTTCATTCCGCCGCGGCTGGCGTACGGACGCGCCGCACGATGCAGCACGATACTGCTCTCCATGCCGTCGATATTCATCGCGGGCTTATCCAAAATACGGTCACCCGCGCTGACAGCGCCCTCCTCGATCAGCTGCTTTGCCTCCGTGCGGCTACGTGCAAAGCCCGATTCTGCAAGAAAAACGTCAAGTCTCATCGTCTGTAATAAAGGGGACCTCGCTTACACCGCCGCCCTCGCCCTCGAGCAAGATGCTGACGCGGCGCTCCGCGCCCTCGAGTGTCGCATGACAAAAACGAAGAAGCTTTACGGCCTCCTCGTAGGTCTTCATGGCATCATCCAAGCCGAGGCTACCGCCCTCAAGCGCACGAATCGCCCCGTCCAGCTTTTCCATAGCCTCTTCAAAGCTTATGCTTTTATCCTCCATCGGAATACCTCTCCTTTTCTTTTACAGTCGCCAAAATCTTACCGTCGGACAAACGGATCGAAAGCTCTTCCCCGACCGCCGCATGCTCCACGGAGGTCAAAACGCCCTGCTCCGTCCCCGCGACGCAATATCCGCGGCGCAATACCTTTAAGGGGCTGAGCGCATCGAGCTTCTCTGCTTTTATGGAGATATCGGCATGCCGTTTTATAAATTCAGACCTTGCCATTCCCCGAATTTTTTCATAATATCGCAAAAGCACCTGCTTTTTATCCTCAAAAAGCCGCCCTCTCCCTAAAAGAGACAGACGCTCTTCAAGCGCGCACAGACGCTCTCTTTTCCTTTTTGCCGCATGCAAAAGAGCCGATGCGGCACGATCCTGCGCCGCATCCAGGGACATGCGAAGCTCACGGATATCCGGCACGCATAGCTCTGCCGCCGCAGAAGGCGTGGGCGCGCGCAAATCCGCGACAAAATCACAGATCGTGAAATCCGTTTCATGCCCGACGGCAGAAACGATCGGCTGCGGCATTGCCGCGATCCTTCGCGCGACCGCCTCGTTATTAAATGCCCACAGATCCTCGATAGAGCCGCCGCCGCGGCCGATAATAACGACGTCAACGTCCGAAGTCGCAAAATACGAAAGTCCCTTCAGCAAGGACTGCGGCGCTCCCTCTCCCTGCACGAGCGCAGGATACAGAACGATATCCGCCAGAGGATATCGCCGCCCGGTGATATGCAAGATATCGCGAATCGCCGCCCCCGTAGGCGAGGTGATCACGCCGATTCTTTTTGGAAATTGAGGCAAGGGGCGCTTTCTTTCTTCGGAAAACAGCCCCTCGGACTCCAACTTCTGCCGCAAGCGCTCGTACGCAAGATACAGCGCACCGAGCCCATCCGGGCGCAGAGAGGTCACGTAGATCTGATACGTGCCTCCCTTTACGTAAAGGGAGACCGAGCCCGTCACCAAAACCTTCATTCCGTCCTCGGGCGCAAAGGCAAGAGATGCGGCCGCCGAGCGAAACATTACCGCACGGATCTGGCTTCCCTCATCCTTCAGCGAAAAATAAAGGTGCCCACTCGAATGGCGCGTGAAATTGGATATCTCACCGCGAATATAGATACGCGACAGTCGCGTATCGCTCTCAAGCCTACCCTTGATATATTCATTTAATTCCGAAACCGATCCGGGCTCCAAAGGGGCCCGCTCTCTGAGCGAGGAAATATCCATATCTCTCCTTTCCGAACGGACTCACCCTTTTCTTCTATCTTTCGGAAGTCATTTTTTATCTTTCAGAAAGCTTCTTCTTGTCAAAACGGCAATACCGACAGCATTGTCTGCCGAATGGCGCGGCTCGGCAAAAAAGGCATCGAACTCACGCCCCAAGCGCTCTTTAAGAAGCGAATTTGACATTACACCGCCGGCAAACACGATTTTTCTCGCGCCGTATTCCTCCATGCAAGCGCGCGTGGCGCGCGAAAGCCCCTCGCCGATATGCGAGAGAAGGAACGCCGCCGTCTCTGCCTTATCCTGCGTTTCGGAATACACCTTAAGCGCAAGATTCTCCGCACCGGAGAAATTCACGTAAGCTCCGTCCGTGCGCGGCGCACGCTTTGGAATTTTGCCCTTATACGAAAGCGCAAGCCTCTCCATTTCCGGGCCGCAAGGAAAAGCGAGCCCCATAGCAACGCCCACGCGGTCGATCAACTGCCCTGCGTTTACGTCCTTTGTTCCGCCGATCAGACGGCAGGAAAAACCCGCCCCCTCGGCAGATACGGCGAGCAGCTCCGTCGTCCCGCCGGAGACGTGCGCCGCATAAAAGGGCTCTCTAAGCAGATCCTCACGCCCCGAAGAATAAAGCGCCGCCATAATATGGCCGCACTGATGCGAAAAGCGGTATAACGGAACGCGCGCGCCCATTGCAAGAGCGGTCGCCGCAGAAAGCCCCGCAAGAAAGCACGGCATATACGATCCTTCGACGTTTCGAGGTCTTTCGCTGACACCGACGGCAAGAATTTTTCGCTCTCCTACAACGGATTTTGCATCCTCCATGGCACGCGGAAGAGCCAAGGTATGAGAAAACAGGGCTTCCGATTGACGAAGCCCACGCTCTCCTGCTTTTACCGGGAGCGGATATTTCAGATTCGCAAGCTCCTCTCCGCTCTCGGAGATCACGGCCACCGAGGTCGTGTAATTGCTCGTATCAATTCCGAGAAAGCATCCGTTTATCATGATAACGGCTGATCCTTGGAAATGGCGTTCAAAACGCCGTTGACGAAAATATAGGTCTTCTCGTCATCGTATTTCTTGGAAAGCTCTATGCACTCGTTTATGGAGACCTTCACCGGAATATCCTCGCGGTAAAGGATCTCGTACGCGCCGAGACGGAGCAAGGCCATGGAGACGAGCGAAACGCGCTCCTTCTTCCAGCCGACGAGATTCTTGGCGATCACAGCCTCAAGCTCTGCGCCCTTGGCATAGACGCCGAAAAACACGTCCTTCACGTAGGAATCCACCTGCAGCTCGCGCTCCGCGGTTGCTTTTTCAAAAATTTCCTCTGCGCTTTCATCGTTTTTACAAACGCCCTCGTAAAGAAGGAGGAAAGCGTTTTCTCTTGCTTCTTTTCTGTTCATGAATGAAGTCCTTTTCAAAATTTGTATTATTATTCATATTATACATTTTTTTAACGGCAATGTCAACGACCGAACGAATATTTTTTAAATAATTTAAAATTTTACGCTTAATACTTGCAATGCGCGTGAAAATATGCTAAAATATGTGCATTGATCGCTAAAGGAGCCCCCGAATGAACAAGTTTTTGAATATTTTGCGCCGCGGCGCGGTATATACGACGTGCATACTGATCGTCTTTTATCTGTTTTCCTTTATTCTGCCGCTGAAGCTTCCCGGCATCAGCGCGCGCTATTTTTTCCTGATCCTCGGTTTCGGCGTTGCGTTTTCCCTCTCGCTTGAGATCTTCTCGATCAAGGCGCTAAAGCCGATGCTCAAATTCGGGATACATTACGCCACCCTCGTTCTCTGCTTTGTCGCTCTCTACCTTTTATCCGGCAATTACGGACAAAGGGGCGGCAGCAGTCTCTTCGTTGCCTCCGTGCTTTTCACCGTGGGCTACGCCGCGGTTGCCGTTCCCATGGCCTTGATCAAGGGAAGATACGCAAGAAAAAGAGCCGAAAGCAATCCTACCGCTTATAAGAGCATTTATCGCTGACGGCGCGCATTCTCCGCACACAAGGAGTGACCGATTTGAAAAAATACGAAATTTTAAATGCAAATACGCTGAAAATCATCGCGCTCATCGCCATGGTCATCGACCACGTGGGCGTGATGATTTTTCCTAACACCCTTTGGCTCAGATGCCTTGGCCGTATTTCTCTGCCGATCTTCACCTATATGATCGCCGAGGGCTGCCGCCACACGAAGAATCCGACAAAATACTTTTTGCGCATTTTCATTCTCGGCCTGCTTTGCCAAGCGGTTTACTTCGCCGTATACGGAACGCTTTATCTTTCCACCGTGGTTTCCTTCGCGCTTTCCGTTCTTGCCATACAGTGCATCGATGCGCTGATCGCATCCAAAAGCAAAAAGGCGTTTTTCATACATACTCTTTATTGTGCGGCGCTTTTGCTTCTGATGCTCTTTCTCGTCTTCCCGCCAAGCTTCATGGATCGGTACGGATTGATGCTCGACTATGGGATCTACCCCTTTCTCATCCCGATCGTTCTGTATTATCTGCCCACGAAGGAATGGCGGCTTATCGCCATGATCCCGCTTCTGTATCTTCTGTCTCTGAATTTCGAGTGGGAGCAGCTGCTCGCGTTCTGCGCGATTCCCATCCTTCTTATGTACAACGGAAAACGCGGAAAAACGAATCTCAAATACTTTTTCTATATCGCTTATCCTGCGCATCTCGTCTTGATCTTTATCGTTTATACTTTGTTTTTCTGATTTTTCTGCCTCGTTTTTTATCACATTATCGGAGGATTTGTTATGAAATACAGTTTATCAAAAGAAAGCGTATCCACCTTCGCCGGCAACGTTTTTCCCTTATGGCTCAAGGCGGATGACGGTGCGGATATCTCGAAAAAGGACATCACCTTTTCCTGCGACGAGAGCGGCCTTCTGATCCGCGATTTTAAAAGTGATACAGAGTTTTCTCTTTCGCACGGCGTTCTCATCACCGCGCTGAAGGCAGGCACGTATACAGTTACCGCTACGGTGGATGGGCAGACGCTTTCCGCTACGGTGGAAGCACGCCCCATGCGCCGCGCGACCTCCGAGGAGGCGACCGAATACTATCGTGGCGATATGCACACGCATACCACGATGATCCACGATCACGATAAGTTTGCCGAGCGCACCGTGGATTTTCCCGAGGACTATCTTTCCGAGATCAAAAAGGAAAATCTCCTTGATTTCGGCGTGATCTCCGACCATGCGGAAACCATCAACGATAGGGATTTTTTCCGCGCCTTTGCCGCAACCGATGAGGCGGATCCCATGCACACGCTGATCTTCCCCGGCTCGGAAAGTGAGGTCATTTACATCGAGAAAAACCGCTTTGATATCCCCACGAGAAAATCCGGCGAGATATTGGCGCTGAACGCAAACGGATACATCCTTGCAAACGGATACGGTGAATTTATCGACACCTTTAAGGATATGCCCGAGCCGATCGGAATATTTGCGCATCCGCAGGTGCTTGGCTGGGGCGAGCCTCCCGCCATGTGGGACTTCGACTTCCCGAGCATCGCGAACAAGGAAATGAAGCACATCATGTGCGGTATCGAGGTACTTGACGGCGGCGGTGAAAATTTCAATTACGAGCAGTCGTATTCCTACGCGCTGGATGCGGGCTTCCGCGTCAGCCCCTACGCAGACGGAGATATTCATCAGAAATGGATCGAAAATCGCCTTCCGCAAAGATGCGTGATCATGGCAACGGACAACTCTAAGGAAGCGCTCCTTGATGCTATGCGCGCCGGCCGCGTGTACTCCACGGAAAGCGGCAACGTGAAGCTCCGTTACTGTGTCAACGGCAAGGTTGCACCCGCATACCTTTCCGAAGCGGAGGAATATCACTTCCATATCGAGCTCGACACCTTTAACGGTGATGCTTCGGATCTTCCCGTTTCTCTGCGCGTGATCTCCGACTACGGATGCACCGTATACGAAACAGACCTAAAAGATCAAATATCCATTGATTTTACCGTATGCTCCAAAACCGCAAGATATTTCTATCTGCGATTCCTTGATAAAAACGCAAAGAGAACCTTCTCCGCACCCGTGTATACCGGAAGAGCGTACGATGACTTCTCCGCGCTCCCCGAGGTTCGTCCTCTGGCTATGCAAGGCTTTACCGCAACCGAAAAGGAAAGCGGAGCGGATGCTTCCCTCTCCATCAACGGCGATCCCTTTGCGGCATACCATGCTGAATCAAAAACGCCCTCTATCCTTATCGACATGAAGGAAAGCAAAAGAGTCAGCGCGCTCGGCCTCTTCCCCCCCTACGTTCTCCGCACGCGCGTGGACGATCACTACGAGCTCTCCGAGCCGATCGAAAGCATCCCTGCCGAGATCGAGATATACACGAGCGCAGACGGCATAACGTTTGAGAAGAAGGCGTACGCCTACTGCCGTGTGTTTGCCGATGAGAATATCATCCGATTTGATCCCACGGATGCAAGATACGTCCGTTTTGACGTTCTCACCACGGTCGGCGCTTACAGCGGCAAAGCAGAATATGCCGATGCCAAGGCCGCGATCGGCAATCTGACGGTATTTGAAGAAAAATAAAAAAATCCGTGCTTTAAAGCAAAAAACTTGAGCGAAGACGTCATGATGATTTCGACGTCTTCGCTCTTTCTCTTGCAATGCCTTTTTTTTACAGAGCATCCTCCGTTTGCATGCTTAAGATCTGCGAGGGGCGACACCCCTTATATTTTTTGAAGCAATTGGAAAAATAATGCACGTCGGAAAATCCGGACGCCGTAGCCGCCTCGGTTACGCTCGCACCGTTCAGAAGAAGCTGCTTTGCGTAGCCGCAACGGACTTTATTGATATAATCGATCGGCGTATGACTTGTGACCTGCTTGAAAATTCTCAAAAGGTGATATTTACTGAGTCCGCACAGCGCACCGAGCTCATCGAGAGTAATAACGTTCGTGAAATTTTCGCTGATATAATCAATCGCGGTGCAAACGTATTCATACGCAGAGCCGAGCATTTTCAGTCCGTCCGCATCCCTTTCGGTTCGCTCTCTCGAATAGTGCCGCACGATATACGCCACCAGACCGAGGATCAGCGAGCGCATCCTTATTCCGCGCGCAATATCGCTTCTCTTATATTCCTCCAATATATCCAAAATCATTTCGCGCATCCTTATATCCTCTATTATGGCATCCAAGACCACCTTCGAGGGACTAAGACCGTTTTTTATCAAAAAATCCGTGCTTATCACGATCGTAACGGATCTTGACGGCTCTAAGGCATAGTAGTTATGCGGAACGTAGCCGTTCACGCATACAAGGTGATCCCTTTCGATCGGATATTCCACGCCGTTCAGCGTATAGGCCTCTCTTCCCGATAAAACGAAATGAAGCTCTAAATCCTTATGGATCGCCAAAAAGCGCCCCTTCTCCTTGGAATTGCCGCTACGAATGCTGAAGGGCGCAATCGTCCAAAGATAATCCAACGTTTCAAAATGAAATTTTCTCTCATCCATGAGCAATATATTACACCTTTCGAAGCAAAATTATTCTTGCATATCCACTATGACAGGTATATAATAATCATAGCACAAAAAGAAAAAAAGTCAATATTTCAAAGAAATTTCGCTTTCTTTTTTCAAAAACAAATATTTATGGGGAGGGTTTTATGATCAATATTTTATATGCAACAGACCACGTGACCGTGGAATACGCGGCAAAGGAGCTCAAGAAATACTTGGATAAGGTAAGCGGTATTTTCGCTTTCTCCAAGATCAAGAAGGTGGATGCACTTCCGAAGAAGGCTGGCAAAAACGAGATCCTGCTCGGCTATCTTGCAGACTTCGGGCTGGATACGAGCGAAGCACCCGTTCCCGTGCTTGACGACGTTGTGGACGTGAAGATCACGCAGGGCTCGGGCTATATCGCAGGCTCGAACGAAAGATCCATTCTTTTCGGCGTTTACGACTACTTCAAGTCCATGGGCTGCCTTTGGGTGCGCCCCGGCCCTTACGGTGAGCATCTCGTTTCCTGCGATCCTCACACGCATGATTGCACCTATCATCACAAGGCTGACGTGCGCTTCCGCGGTGAGTGCCTCGAGGGATCGCCCAACTACGAGCATCTGCGCGCGACCGTGCTCTTCGCTCCCAAGATTCACATGAACCTCTTCGAGCTGGAGCAGATCGTTCCCTACAACTATATGAGCCGTTGGTATCGCCACGTGGGAAGCACCTTCCTTCCGAACGAGGATATCAGCCGCGCCGGCTGCGAAAGACTGATCGAGTGCCTTGAAAAGGATATCGTGATGTGCGGTCTGCAGTTCCATGCACTCGGTCACGGCTATATCACCGCGCCCTGGGGCGTGCAGCACGAGATCTCCGGCCAGCCCTATGAGACGCCCGAGGAGCTTGATAACGCGCTCGCACTCGTGAATGGCAAAAGAGGACTTTATCACTCCTCACCCTTCCTCTCCCAGTTCTGCATGGGCAACGATGCGATCATGCAAAAGGAGATCGACTGGCTTGTGGCTTACGCAAAGCAGAAGCCTTACATCAATTTCCTGCACGTTTGGCTCGGTGACGGCATCAACAACCATTGCGAATGCCCGCTTTGCACGCCGCACCATCCTTCGGATCTTTACGTGAAGATGCTCAACAAGCTTGACAAGGCGCTCGCCGCAGAGGGGCTTGACACCAAGATCATTTTCATTGCATACGTAGACACGCTTTGGGCACCCGAGCATGAGGTGATCGAGAATCCCGACCGCTTTATTCTCTGCACCGCAATCAACGGCAGCATGGGCAAGCGCTTCGACATTCTCGGTGAGGCAGAAACGCCGAAGTGGGAGAGAAACAACTTCCCCTCTAAGCTCACCTTCGCGCAGAGAAACCGCATGATCAAGGACTGGAAGCGCGCCTTTGACGGCGAGGACTTCGTTTACGGCTACCATAACTACACCGAGCATTTCAACGATCCCGGCTCGATGGATTTCTGCTACTGGTACTACGTGCATCTGCATCAGACCGTGGAGGATCTGCACTTCGGCGGCACGATGAGTGACCAGACGCCGAGAACCGCCTTCCCCACCGCCTTGGGCACGATCCTGAACGGCGAGGCGCAATACGATATGTCCCTCTCCTACGAGGATATCCGCGACACCTATTTAAAGGCAACCTACGGCGAGGATTTCCGCTCGGTGATCGAATATCTTGAGGGGCTTTCAAAGCTCTTCTCTCCCGACAGCATTCGCCAAAAGCCCACGGCGGATCTCAACGATTATCTGAAAAACGACGATAAATCCTATTATAAGAACAACCCCTACGCCGCCGATCGCTTTGCGAAGATCGCTCCTTACGTGGATGCGTATCTTCCTACGATCAAGGCACATCTTTCCGAGCAGGATCCCTGCCATGCTCGCTCCTACAAAATTCTCCAGTACCATGCGGAATACTGCAAGCTTTTAGCGAAGGTATTCGAGGAAGGCGCGAAGGGGGATCCCCAGGCAGAAAAAGTCGCTCACAGGGCTTTGATGGACAGAATGAGCGAGGTAGAGCCTGCCATCCAGTACGAATTTGAAATTGCACTCTTTGATCAGTGGATGAGTAGAAAGCTCGGATAAGAATTCTTCTTTTTCAAGAAATGAAAAATCCGCATTAAAAAAAGCACGAGCCAATAAACGGCTCGTTCTTTTTCTGCCTCGTTTTATATATTGCTTTTTTAGAAATTAAACATTCGTTGCATCCTCGGTGATGAGGCCGTTGCTTTTGAGATCGAAATAGAACTTAATGCCCGAAAAATTCAGAGAGTGATCGTAGTATGGCTGGATAGCGATCTCTTCCTTTCCGAATTCCTCGCGTGCATATTCGTATGCCGCCATAGCGCCGCTTTCGTCCCCTTCGGCTTTTTTCTTTACCGCATCGGCGTAAAGCCTTACGTACGAAAGATATTTTTCAAGGAGTCTTACCGAAACGGTCTGCACGCGCATATCGGAATTGTAATGCTCTTCTACGAGCTGCTTTCCGTATGCGAGCACCTCGTCAAGCGTGGAAAGCTTCGTAAGGAAATCCGCATCAAAGGAGAGCTCCTTTTTCATTCCGCCCTCCACGGCGTTGGTTTCCGTCAAGCGATACGGGAAAAGCTCGTTAAGCTTTTCAAAAAACGCGATGAAGTCCTTATAATCCGCTCCGTAGATATGAGAGTAATAATCGTCCTTTATTTCTTCGAACGAAAGCGAGGTATCAAAAAGAGATCTCGCGTAGGTATAGAATGCGATTCCGTTCGGGAAGAAGGGGCGAAGCGTTCCGTTTTCTATAAAGCCACGGAAGCCGTTTTCGCGGTAAAGCGCGACGTCCTCGTATATACGCCTTGCCATTTGAAGGCCCGAAATATCGTAATACAGATGCCTCCAAAAATGGTATTCAAAGGCAAGACCATCGCCGCCGAAGCTTTCCTGCCATTTTCTGTAATAGCACAATGCATCGTCAAGCCTGCCGAGGCGAGGAATTTTATTTCTTACGTAGGGCTTCAGCTCGCACGAAACGCTTCCCTCTCCCTTGGTATCCGCATAGTTACGCGAGATATACGCAAACATCAGGCAGAAGCGCTTGGAATTCTTGATTTTTTCCACGAGCGGCGGAAATACCGTATCGAGGTATGCGATAAACGCGATCTTCGTATCAAGCCCCTTGGCCGTAAGCGCCTCGTCCAGCTCGTTCATCAAAATCACGTAGTAATCGGAGGGGATCTTTTTCTTACATTCCTCACACTCGCAATGATTGTTGATGCTATCGGCAAGCCAAACCTGAAGATAATCCGCATTCGGATGCGCCTCTGCGTATTTTACCACGTAATCGCAGAACATTTTTCGTGCCGTAGGGTTGGACATGCAAAAATTGGTGTTGATCGGAGTATCCTCAAACAGGCCGCGCTTGCCGCCGATCTCGGCAAGATACTGCACCATATCCTTCGGGACGATGCTTGGATCCACCTTGCGCCAGCTATGCTTGGAGTCGATACCGAAGGGATCGATCGTCCATCCGTGGCCTACGTCATGAAACAGAAGTCCGCGCTTCGCAATTTCGGTTTCGCTCTGGCGCTTCCACTGCATGACCTGCGATTCGCTGATCGGCTCGGAGGGGCGCGCTTTCAGGTTGCGAAGGTGCATATAGTAGATCGAATAATACGACCTCGGCAAGCGGAATTCGATCATATACGTATTCATACCGACCTTTGGAAGAAAATCCAGCATATTCAGCACGGAATCCTGATACACGGAGCCCTCCGCCGCAAAGCCGCGGCAACGCATATCCGGCTTATGGCGCAGACGGACCGGGCGAATATTCCTTTCCGGAATAAATTCACCGTCCGTGCCGGGATAGAGCCAACGGCATCCGTTTTGTCTTAAATACTCATAGACCGAAAGAAGCACAGAGCGTGGATTGCTTCCCGCAATAATACCGCCTTTTTCGTCAGCGTCAATATACAGAATATCGTCAAGCGATACGTCCTCGGCATCCGAGGTATCAAGCCCGAAATCCGACATAAGTCCTAACCGAAAGCCCGTTTTTGCATCGGGCGCATAGGATATCTTGATATCCCCACCCTCGGGCATCATCATACGCAGATACTTTTTCAGTTCCGAGGCCGCAAAATCGATCGGCTCGGCGAGGGAGATTTTGTTGATATTAAACATAGACTTCTCCTTTATTATGGATCATCTCCATTATACAACGAAGCGCATTCCCTGTGCCACTCTTATTTTGACATGCTTTCCTCATTTTTTTACTTTTTTTCCACCGTATACAAGGCAATGGACTCATAAGCGGCAAGCTCGAAGCTTGCAATCACGCCATCCTCTGTTTCGCAAAAGGATACCCTTGCGTTTTCTTCCACGGAAGCATATTTTCCCTTCGGAAGCATGACCTTGTCCTTGATCGGCTCGTAATCCGTGTTGCTGACGGTGAACACGCGGAGCGCACCGTCCTCTCGCATCAGCGCGGAGGTAACGAGCGCCGAAAGATCCTTCTTATCCTCAATTTCGAACGTGGCATACGGACGAATGCCACTCTCTTCCAAGAGCATAAGAAGCTTCTCTCTCTTGCAGGCCAAGGGCTTTTCAGCATATCTTGAGAAGAACTGGGTTGCAAAATAATTTGCACAGCCCTTGCCGTATATATTTTCGGTCAGCAAAGGATATCCCTCTCCGTAGCTCTCCGACACGGAGCGCGCATCCGTGAGAACAAGCTCCTCCACGAAATCGCCCTTCGCTACGCCGAAGGTATTTTCCCTCTCCATGGTCTTGTGTGCGATTGCAAGCACGTCCTCATGCTCGATACCGAACACCTTGGAAAGACCGCCGCCGGGAAGCTCCGTATAGCAAAAGCCGCCGGGCATCTTCTGCGCAAGGATATAATCCGCGATCACGCGACCTCCGTTTTTCACGAACTCGGCAATTTTTTCCGCGGTTTCGGCAGATAAAATATAACTGCAAGGCAGTAAAAGAACCTTATATTTTCCGAGAGCACCGTTAAGGATCCCTTCATCCGTGATAAAATCGGAATTGACGTGCATATCCGTGAGCATCGTATTTGCGCCGATCAACGCGTTCGTATAGCAGCCGTCCATGCGGTCCGCCGTTGCAAGATGCTGGATCTTCTGCGACATATAGATCGCAACCTCGCTCTTTCTGTGCGAGGAAAAATACACGTCCGAAAGCTCCAGCATACGCCTTGCGAGCTTACCGAGCTCACGCGTGCGCTTCAGCGGCTTTCCATCGGGACGGCACATACCGTAATCGTTGCCCTCAAGGTCGCTGAGTCTCGGACGCCAGCACCAGAACATAACACCGCGCACGCCGAAGCCCGCGCGCATCAGCACCGTGGTTTTCAGCTCCTCTGCCGAGGGGGTAAATACCTGCGGCGCATAACTCAATTGCGGATTATCGAACTTGATCGAGCCGCCGCCCGCCTCGATCACGAAGGTGCTTTTTCCCTCCGCCTTAGCAAGGCTGGAAGAAACGCTCATAAAGAGAGAGGTGGTTCTTTTCGGCTTTCCGAAAAGGCTGATACCGACGATATCGCTGGTTTTTGCAAGCTTCCATGAGTCAATATTGTTGGCAATACCGGGAAGCATTTCGGTTATCGTGGGCTGAAGAGCGCCGTTTTCTTTAAAAATGCGATCCGCTTCTATGATATGTCCTGCGAGGTTTTGCTCCATAAATTCGCAGAAATCATCCCAAGAGCAGAAGCCGCCCCTGTGGCGGCCGTGCCCTGTCGGAGGATATACCGCATCAAAGCTATCGTAACAGGAAGGGCCCTCACTTCCCCAGCATTCGTTCAGATTTTCGATGTTTTGATATTTTTGTGCAAGGAAGGCGCGGAATTTTTTCAAGGTGTGCGTGCAATAGCAGATGCGCGCACCCGTGATGTAATTGTTCATCGTCGGCTCGCCCCAAAGAACGTAACCGCCAACGCGGGTGTCGTTACCGAAATGCTTTGCGACCTCTGCCAGGAAGCGATGCGCATATTTCTGATATGTGGGATCGTCAAGGCACGGAACAACGTATTCGCTGTGATAGGGGCGTCTGCCATCCGCATCCACGTAGCCCTCACAGCCGCGCAGCTCCTCCATCAGCCAGCGGGGAGAATAAAAGCCCACACTATTTTGCGTTGCTACGTTGATGATCGGAACGATGCCTGCCTTTGCACAGCATTCTACGAGATGATCGACCTTGGAAAAATCGAATTTTCCCTTTTCATATTCGATATCGTGCCATTCGGCAAAGCCGTGCAGACAGGTATAGCCCAGATCTGCCATCCATTGGATATCGCGCTCCCACTCCTCGATCGGGGCATGGCGCGTGCGGCAAAAGGGCGCGTACATTGCGCCCGTGAGAAATTTATCGGAAATATTCTTCATTGCAGTTCCCCCATTCTCGCGATAAAATACCGCGTGATCGCCATGGGATTGGTAATCGCCTTACCGATCACGACGGCATCCGCACCGATCTTAAGCCCCTCCACGACGGATTCGGGCGTCCAGAAGCGGCCTTCGGCAACCAAAGCGCAAGGAAGGTGCATATCCGCGATCTCCTTTATCAAGGCGTAATTCGGCGTGTAAAGCTCTTCCTTGGCGTGAAGCGCACCGGGAACGTAGCCCGCAAGCGTGGTGGAAACGGCATCCGCGCCCATTTCTGCCGCGGCGCGAGCCTCCTCGGCCGTGCTGATATCCGCCATGACCATAGCGCCAAGCTCGGTATGGATCTTTTCAATCAGCACCCTCGTATCCTCCTTTAACTCGCTCGGATAAAAGGTGGCATCCAACGCGATGATATCTGCGCCCGCATCACAAAGCTCCTTGGCGGAAGCAAAATCGGGCGTGATCACGATTCTTCCGCTCTTGTCACGGATCTTTCGGATCGCGATGATCGGCACGCTCGTTCTCTTTTTCAGCTCTCTTACCATATCTGCACCGTCCACGCGCAACGCGGATGCACCGCCGATCGCAGCCGCCTCCGCCATGGAAGCGAGCTTCTCGGTGCTCTTCATCGGGTTTCCCTCCAGTGCCTGGCTGGAAACGATCAGTCCCTTGGGAAAATTCTTTTTCATTATTTTTCAAGCTCCTTTGCAAGCATCATAATACCGCGCATCAGCCCATCCTTCTCATAGACGAAGCGAGACACCTCGGTTTCTTTTTTTACCGTGTTTTCAAATTCCTGCTTAAAATAAGGCAAGACGTTCACTAAACCGCCCGTGACGGCAACCGTGCTTTCCGCCGAAAGCCCCATCTTTTTTATACCGCCGATAACCAAAGCGCCCATTCTTCTTCCCGCCTCGGCGAGAATGGCAAGGGCATCCGCTTCCCCTTTTTCGGCATGCGCGGCAACGGTTTTCACAAGAGAGGCCACGGCGCGCCGATCCGTGTAACATAGGCGCGTGCGCACCGCATCTCGCAGCGAGCAGATCTCCTTCGCATCCTCGGTGGGCAAAATGGGGGCTTCCAGACCGGAAATTTCCCTTTGCAGGGGCGTTAAGGCATCCGTGCCATCCAAGGCGAGAAGCGTTTCTCTGATCGCACAAAGACCGATATCGTAGCCGCTCCCCCCGTCTCCGATGTTCATGCCCCAGCCGCCGAAGATGCATTTCCCCTTATCGGAGGTCGCACATGCGATCGTTCCCGTTCCTGCGAGAAGGACGAGCCTCGCACCGACAAGCGAACCGAACGCGAGCGCCGCATCTCCCTCGGATTCGCGCACCACGAGAATGGGCACGTCCCGAAGGACGGATTCTGTCACTCGCCGAATCTGCTGAGCGTTTCGACCGCCGAGATTGATGCAAACAGCCGAAATTTCATATTCCCGCGCGATCTCGGAAAGCGCTTCCCTGTAGATCGGGAGATCCGCATCGGACTCCACGGCAAGACCGACACCGACACTTTCACGCTCCGCAAGAATGCCGCATTTTGAAAAAATCAAAATCCGCGTCTTCGTTCCTCCGATATCAATCGCCAAAAAGTTTTTCATATTAAGCCGCCTTTATTAAAAAAATCATTGCTTTTCGTATTGATTTTATCACAGTGCAGTGATATAATCAATATACAAAACAAATCGTTTTTTGTAAAAAATAAAGATGAGGTTTCGTATGCTTGTTTCGGATATCAATCCCTTTGTCAGATATGCAAGGCAGGTGCGTTTCGACACAAACACGGATTTTTTTGAGGTTGCGGCGCGCGACACACGGCTTTTCTACGTTACGGAAGGATGCGGCAAAATAAAGGTTAAGGGAATGGAATATGAGCTCACCGCGCATTCGCTTCTTATCATCGGCGCAGGCATTCCGTATTGCATCGCAACGCCCAAAGCCTTTGCGAATTATATCGTCATAAACTTCGACTATACGCAAGGGTGCGCACAGCTTACAGCGCCGATCAATCCCATAAAGCCCGAAGGCTTCCGTAAGGATATGCTGACGGATCCCTGCGACTTTGAGGATGCAAGCGTTCTTTGCGACGTGCTTTATTTAAAGGATATGGCGCATATACAAAAAACGCTGACGAAGATCGTCAGCGAATATACACAAAAGCTACTCTACCACACGCAAGCCTGCGGACATCTGCTTGCGCGGTGCATTTTTGAGGGGCTTCGCTTTTGGCAAAGGCGACACTTATCGCTCGAGATCGAAAAAACGAACCGCCTTATTTCTTATATTCAAGATCACTTTACGGAGGATATCTCAAACGAAAGCGTGGGTAAGGAATTCGGCTATCACAGAAATTACGTAAGCTATCTGCTAAAGCAAATGACGGGAATGCCCTTACATAGATACGTGCTCCATCTGCGGCTGATGCACGCCGTGAATCTGATCGAAAATACCGACCTTACCGTCAGCGAGATCGCCGACGCATCCGGCTTCTACGACGTGGCTTATTTTTCCTCGTATTTCAAAAAGCATTTCGGCATAACTCCCACAAAATACAAAATGGGATAATACACGCATTTATGATAAAGAGTATCGAAAAGAACAAGAGTATCGTTTTAGACATTGCTTTTCCGTTTCTGCGGTAGTATACTAATTTTAGATTCGTTTTTTCATGCGCATTGGCGTTCGAAAAGCATGCGAAAAGCAAAACAAGCAAGGAGTACCCTTATGTATTTCGTAAACAAGATCTCGCAAGGCGAGCCGATAGACTTTGCGGCAAGCGAGCTGAAAAAATATCTCAGAATGATGATGCCTGAATGCGGCGACGTCAAAATTTCATACGCCCCCGATGAAAGGGATGGCTTTCGTATCGGTCTGATGCAGGATTTCGGTCTTGACACATCGGACGTAAGGGACACCTTTTTGGATGATATTATCTTCATTGACTGCGACGAGCATGGCGGCGTGATCGCGGGAGACAATCCGCGCTCGGTTCTGATTGCGGTTTATGAATTTTTAAAGAAAAACGGATGCCTTTGGCTCTATCCCGGCGCGGACGGCGAGTATATACCGATTACGGATATCAAGCCCGTAAGGCTGCGCCATGTTCCCACGATGCGGTACAGAGGGTATGCGGCCGAGGGGAGCGTCTTTCACGATGCCGTCACCGATTTTATCGACTTCATGCCCAAGCTCGGTCTTAACACGTATATGATAGAATTCAGAGTTCCGAGAACGTATTACGAGTTTCATTACAAGCATCTGAGAAACGAAAGAAACCGACCCGAGGAGCCGATCAGCGACGATCAGGTGATGCAATGGAAGCGCGAAGCGGAGTGCGAGATCGCCAAGCGCGGCTTGCATTTTCACGATATCGGGCACGGATGGACCGTGGACCCCTTCGGAATTGATGCCAAATATGCATGGGATCAAATCGACGAATCTCTCGTTCCGGCCGATATGATACAGTATCTGGCGGAGATTGGAGGCAAACGGGGGCTCTTTGACAAAAGCCCTGCGAACACGCAGTTCTGCATGTCCAATCCAAAGGCCAGAGAGCTTTTTGCGAACTTCGTCGCAAAATACGCCGAGGAGCACCCCACCATCGATTTTCTCCACGTTTGGCTCGCCGACAACGTGAACAATCATTGTGAATGCGAGGAATGCAAGAAGAAAATCCCTTCGGACTATTACATGATCCTTATGAACGATATCGACAAAGCCCTCACAAAAAAGGGGCTTGATACGAAAATCGTTTTTATCGCTTACCTCGATACGATCTTTCCGCCCGAGATCGAAAAGGTGGATAATCCTTCCCGATTTTTGCTCTTGTTCGCTCCGATCAGCCGATGCTACAGCGTGAGCGGAACCGAGGAAACCGAAAAGCTGCCGCTCCTTCCATACGCAAGAAACAAGATCAAGGGGCCAAAATCTCTCAGCCATTCATTAAATTATTTTGACGGATGGAAAAAGAATTTCCACGGTGACGCAGTCGCCTTCGAATATCATTTTTGGCGCCACCTTTCTTACGATATGACCGGACTCCAGATCGCAAAGCGCATTTGGGAGGATGCCGATTATTACAAAAAACGCGGCATCGACGGATTTATCGAAAACGGAACGCTCCACTCCTTTTTCCCAAACGGAATTGCTTTCTATACGTACGCGCGCGTTCTATATGATGCATCCGTTCCCTTTGATGCCATTGCCGAGGAATATTTTTCTCATATTTACGGAGCGGACTACAAGGAATTTATTCAATACCTTGAAGACATCAACAAAATTTTCCCTTATGATACTTTTTCAACGAATACGACCGAAAAAATGAAGACAAGCCTCGACATTCCCGAAACCTACGTAGCGGTCATGGATTCGCTTGAAAACATACTGAAAAACGGAGAGGCACTCATCGCATCTCACTATAATTCGCCGTTCCGAGTGCAGACGGTTTCCGTACGGCTACTTGAATGGCACATCCGGTATATGCGCGGCTTAACGCCTGCTTTTAAAGAAAAGGCGCGCGGAAACGATGATGCGGCTTTAAAGCTTTTCGAAGAATTCCAATACGAATTCGGAAAAAACGAGGTTTACATCCAACGGTATTTCGACCATCTTCTGATTTTTTCCGGGCTCACACATCTTTTCAAAATCAAAAACAACCCCTTAATAACAGACTGACTTAAACTTTTTAACAGGAGATAAAAATGAACACTCTCGATTTGTGCGGCAAGTGGCTCGGCGAATGCATTTTTCCAAATGCAAAAAAAATACATTTTTCCGCCACCGTCCCCGGCAGCTCCATTCACGATCTCATAGGCGCGGGACACTTACCCCGGGATATTTTCTTTCGGGATAACGCAGATTCCGTGACAGATTTCGAGCGGTGCGATTACGTTTATAAAAGGGATTTTGATTTTTTCGGCGAATACGAAAGAGCGGCGCTTCGCTTTGAACGGATCGACACGTATGCGGACGTTTTTCTGAACGGAACGAAGGTTTATCACAGCGAGAACGGCAATATCCGCCACGATATCGACGTATCCGATTCTCTTCGGCAAGGAAAAAACACACTTGAGGTAAGGCTCTATTCCCCGATCGAATGGGTGAAGGATCTGCCGCAAAGAAGCGGTGCTTTTACGAAAGAACGAATGAACACCCGACGCATGCAATGCACCTACGGCTGGGATTGGGTCGCTCGCTTCGTTTGCTGTGGACTCGGGGAATGCACGCTTCTGATTCCCGAAGAGGGGGAGATCCTTCCCGAAAACGTATACGTCGCAACGATCGATGCCGATGCGGAAAGCGCGACCGTTCGCGTGGATATTTCGCTACAAAAAAAATACGGTGGCACAGTTCTTGATTTTTCCATCCTTTCGCCGAATGGGGAGCTTGCCTCCTCGGCTTCAAAATATTGCAAGGAGGATTTCATACGCCTCGATTTCGATATCCCCGCCCCCTCGCTATGGTATCCGCTCGGATACGGAGAGCAGCCGCTTTACACTCTTATAATAAAAAGCGGAAGCCGCATTCTTTATAACGAAAGCTTTGGCATCCGCACGGCGAAGATCATGCAGCTTCCGGATACGCCCGGAAGCAAAAATTACGATTTGGCGCTTTCTCTAAAAAATAAAGAATACGATTTCAACGAAACCTTTTCGGGCTTCGTTTTGAAAATAAACGGCGAAAAGGTATTCTGCAAGGGAGCAAACTGGGTTCCTTGCGTTCCGTTTGCCGGCGAAAGCATCGATGCGCGCCAAACCGAGATACTTGAGCTTTGCGCCTCTGCGGGCGTCAATATGCTAAGGATCTGGGGCGGAGGCGCTTTCGAGTCAAAGCATTTTTACGATGAGTGCTCTCGCCTCGGCATTATGGTGACACAGGATTTTCTGATGGCTTGCGGCACCTATCCCGAGGACGAGGATTGGTTTATAGAGCAACTGAAAAAAGAGGCCGATTACGCGGTTCGCCTTTGCAGAAATCAGCCCTGCCTCGTTTGGTGGTCCGGCGACAACGAAAATGCCGTGAACGGATGCGATACCGACGAAAATTATAGCGGACGGCGCTCGGCTTACGAGGGGATCGCCCCTATTTTATACCGCGAGGATCCTTATCGGAGATTTCTGCCATCCAGCCCGTTCGGAGGAAGGCTTTACGCCTCCAACACGGTAGGAACCACGCATAACACGCAGTTTCTCGGCCAATTCTTCGAATACCTCGAGAAGGAGTCGCTTTATAATTATAAGGAAGAATTTAAAAAATACCGCGCAAGATTCATAGCGGAGGAGCCCCAGCTCGGAGCGGTATCGCTGCCTTCCCTTCGGCGCTTCATGACGGATGCGGATATTTTTGACGGTGACGCCATGTGGCTCTATCACACGAAGAATAACCCCGCTTTGAAGCACGAGCTTTTTGATTATCTGCTGATGATGACCGAAAAGGTTCTGGGCGCGTTCACCGATCCTCACGACCGCCTTTTCAAGCTGCAATATATGCAGTACGAATGGATCCGCGTCGTTATGGAGCAAGCAAAGCGCGAAAGAGACTTTTGCTCCGGAATTATTTTTTGGATGATGAACGATTGCTGGCCCGCGGCCGCGGGATGGGCATTGATCGATTTTTACGGTCTTCCCAAAAACGCATTTTATTCGTTCAAGCGCCTTGCAAGCCCCCTATCCGCTTCCGTCGATTGCGAAAACGAAGGCTACCGCGTGTTCGTGATGAACGACGGCGACGACAAAGACGTCACGGTACGCATAAAAATTCTTTCGGAGGACGGAAAATGCGTCAAGGAGCTGAAAACCTTGCGCGCACACGTCGGCAAGCATTCTTCTTCGGTTGTTTTCGAGGCAAAAGGCCTTTTGAAGGATGATGAGGTGATCATCTGCGATGTGGAAAGCACAGACGGATGCGATAGAGCCTTTTATAAAAAAGGCAATCTTGCGATCTCCCCCGCGAGCGTCATCTTCGATATTGATGAAGAAAAACAAAAGATCACAATTCGCGCAAAGGAAAAATACGTTCACGCCGTCACGCTTTCAGCCGATGCCGTTTTTGAAGACAACTGCTTTTCGCTTTTGCCGCACGAGTCCCGAACGGTATCCTACCGCAAAGCGAAGGACTTCGATCCCAAAGCGATGCGGATCGAGGCCTATACGCTTTCGGGAATGCAATAATAAAAAAACAAAAGGCTCGCTGTGGGTTAAGCAGCGAGCCTCTTATTTTTGTGGCGATTATGCCATTTTGTTAAACTTAACGGTGAATTCAGACTTCTTGTGAGCGGCGTTATTCTTATGAAGGATGCCATGAGCAACGGCCTGGTCAACCTTCTTAACAGCCAACTTGTAAAGCTCGGAAGCGGCAGCCTTGTCACCTGCATCAACAGCAGCATTGAACTTCTTGATGGTGGTCTTAAGAGCAGACTTCAGCATCTGATTCTTCAAAGCCTTTGCCTGGTTCACAAGGATACGCTTTTTTGCGGACTTAATGTTTGCCATTTTCAATCTCCTTAAAATTTTGAAGCAATCCGTGCTTCACTCCCATGGGACGGCTGAGAGGGTCCACCCCACCGAACTGACGACACCCGATTCCTTTTCATACATCGCATATTATAACATATCATTCCAAAAAAATCAAGTGTTTTTTTGAATTTTTTTCGCTTAATAGGAAATATTTTTTAAAAGACTTGACAAACGGGATTTTTTCTGTTATACTTGTAAAGTAATTTGCTTTACAGCGTTATGGGAGTCCGTTATGTTTGAGAAGAATATGAAAATTTCATACCTCCTCGACTTCTACGGCGACGTGCTGGATGACCACGTGCGCGCCGTGATGGATGCTTATTATGACAACGACCTTTCTCTCGCGGAGATCGCCGCGGGCGAGGGGATATCGCGACAGGGCGTCAGACATCTGATCAAAAAGGGCGAGGAGCACCTCCTCTTTTTGGAAGAGAAGCTCGGGCTTGCAACCACCTACGGAGAGATCCTTACGGCGGCAAAGAGCCTTTCTGCGATCGCAGAGAAGATCCGATGCGATGCGCTTTCCTCTGCCGATGCCGCAAGCCAAATCGACGCAATAGCAAATTTAATCGTTAACAAAGGAGCTTGAATATGTTCGGAAACCTGACGGAAAAGTTAGCCAACGCCTTTAAAAAGTTTCGCAATAAAGGCAAGTTAACCGAGGCAGATGTCAAGGAAGGCATGCGCGAGGTCAAGCTCGCGTTGCTGGAAGCCGATGTAAACTTCAAGGTCGTTAAGGATTTTGTTAAAACCGTTACGGAGCGTGCCGTGGGCACGGAGGTGCTGGAAAGCCTTCTCCCCGCGCAGCAGATCGTTAAGATCGTCAACGAAGAGCTTATTCAGCTGATGGGCGCGGATACGACCAAGCTCGTGATCAGCCCCAAGCCCCCGACGGTGATTATGATGGTGGGTCTTCAGGGCGCGGGTAAAACCACGCATACCGGAAAGCTCGCCGCCATGTATAAGCAAAAGGGCAAGTCTCCCCTGCTCGTTGCCTGCGACGTATACCGCCCCGCGGCTGTAGATCAGCTGAAGATCGTGGGCGAGAGCGTCGGCGTTCCCGTTTTCTCTATGGGAACGAAGGTTTCCCCTGTGGAGATCGCAAAGGCCGGCATCGAAGCCGCAAAAAAGGGCGGCCACGATATGGTCTTTATCGATACGGCGGGACGGCTTCACATTGATGAGGAGCTGATGGAAGAGCTTGTGAAGATCAAAACGGCCGTGGAGCCCACGGAGATCCTTCTCACGGTGGACGCGATGCTCGGCCAGGATGCCGTTAACGTTGCAAAGACCTTTAACGAGCTTCTTGATATTACAGGCGTTGTACTGACAAAGATGGACGGCGATACCCGCGGCGGCGCGGCGCTTTCCGTTAAATATATCACCGGCAAGCCGATCAAGTTTATCGGTACGGGCGAAAAGATGGATGCCATTGAGCCCTTCCATCCCGATCGCATGGCTTCGAGAATTCTCGGCATGGGTGATATTCTTTCTCTGATCGAAAAGGCGGAGGCCGCCTTTGACGAAAAGAACGCAAAGGCTCTGGAGGAAAAGATCCGCCAGCAGACCTTTACTTTAGATGACTTCCTTGAGCAGATGCAGCAGCTTAAGAAGATGGGAAATATCGAAAACCTCATCGGCATGCTTCCCGGCGTCAAGCCCGGCGCTCTCAAGGATGCGCAGGTGGACGAAAACCAGATGAAGCGCACCGAGGCGATCATCCTTTCGATGACGAAGGCGGAGCGCACGCGCCCCGAGATCATCAACGGCTCGCGCAGAAAACGCATTGCGCAGGGCTCGGGCACCTCGGTTGAGGACGTCAACAAGCTTTTAAAGCAATTCGACCAGATGCGCAAAATGATGAAGCAATTCAGCGGCATGGGCAAGCGCCGCGGCCTCGCAGGCTTAAAGCTTCCCTTCTGATTCTTCGGTTATAATTAAAATTATAAAAAATAAAAAAAAACACAACATTTTGGAGGAACAAAACAATGGCAGTAAAAATCAGACTTAAGAGACTTGGTGCAAAGAAGAGCCCCTTCTACCGCGTAGTGGTTGCAGACGAGCGCTCTCCCCGCGACGGTAAGTTCATCGAGGAGATCGGCTACTACAACCCCCTCACCGATCCCGCTGACATCAAGATTGATGCAGAGAAGGCTAACAAGTGGCTTGCAAACGGCGCTCAGCCCACTGAGACTGTTAAGGCGCTTTTGAAGAAAAGCGAAATCCTTAAGTAATTCGTAGCCGAAAGGAACGGGTTGAACTCATGGATCTTAAACAGACTTTGACGGATATCGCCCGCGCTATCGTTGATACCCCCGACGCCGTTGTCGTTGAAATGAACGAGGACGGAGACGACGTTGAGCTCGTGCTCACCGTTGCCGAGGACGATACGGGTATGGTGATCGGTCGCCACGGCAAAATCGCCAAGGCTATTCGCCAGATCATGAAGGTTGCGGCTACCAAGACCGGAAAGCGCGTTACCGTTGAAATTAAGTAAGCCGATGCCTCGGGCAAATTTTGCCCGAGGCTCGTTTTTTAGCGATTTTACACAAGAAGATTTCAAGTTCTTTATACATTCGGACGGAGATTTTTCGTTCGAAGCAATCCCACAGACGGAGTTTTGGATATGGAAAAATATATTTTAGCACTCGATCAAGGAACGACAAGCTC
>JAZQTA010000073.1:0-15436 GCA_045630385.1 Eubacteriales bacterium
TGATGCCGGATACGGACTTTTCTGCAGACCTTAAGGGAGGTGTGGCAGATGAGCCGGATTATATCATGCTGGGTACCAGCAACGTATTTTATAATGTGAATCCGCTCGTCATCTGGGATGAGAGCGGTTATACCGGCTATAATGTTTCCTCGGAGCAGGCACCGCTTATCATCTCTTATTACGAGCTGAAAAACGAATTAAAGCACCGGAAACCGAAAACAGTCTTTTTGGACTGCGGCGCGTTTGAATATAATTACGGAACTCCGTCGTTTAACCAGTTGTCCTTGGATAAAATGCCGCTGAATGCGGGCAAGCTGAGGCTGATCTCTGAATTGGGAGAAGACGACGAGAACAATCAGATCAAAGAAAAAAACGAATACAGTAAGATCAATTACCTGATCCCGCTGTATAAATTCCATGAAAGATGGAAAGACATTTTAGACGGCACACTGAAAAGCCGCTATCACGATAAATACGAGCATACCTTTATGGGATATGTGGCGGAAAAAAGCGTATTTGTCTATGAAAAACAGTATAACACAAAACAATAAGGAATGCAAGGGCTTTGATCGGCTAAACAAAGGGGAACGCGGCCGGCACATTCGCCGAGGCGGAAGGAACGCTTCCGTATTGCGCCTTGTACATTCTCAAAAAGCAGGAATAATCCGAAAATCCGCTCTGCGTTGCCGCCAGCGTGATCGGAACGCCGGATGCGATCAGCTCTCTTGCGACGGAAAGCCTTTTGCGCGAAATATACTGATACACAGAGATTCCCAATTCCCTTTTGAAGGTATGGGAAAGGAGGGATCGCGACACGTGCAAGCGGCGCGCGATCTTATCAATCGAAACGGGATCTCTGTACCCTTCGTCCACCATAGAAAGCGTTTCGGAAACGAGAGCCGATACGCTCACGCTTTGGCGAATGCATTCCTTCGTATTTTTCTTGAATTCGAACAAAAGATGCACAATGGCGGCTTGAAGATAGAGAAGCCTTTCCTCCTTTGGAGCATCGCTCATCGCCATATCCAAAATCCCCTCGATCAGCGCAGAAAGCGTTTCACTCGGCACCTCGATCAAGCGGATCTCATTCCCGAGCGAGCGGATGAGTGCTTTCATTGCGGGTGCTTCACGGAAGCGGAGGATACAGCGAGTATAATCGCTCCCCTCCACGTCAAAGCGATGGAAGGAATTTTTCGGAATCCACAAGGCGTTTTTCACCGAAAGATCCTTTTGTATGGCCTTGGAAATAAAGCGGGCACGACCGCCAAGAAAGAAAACAAATTCATGATCGTCATGCAATTCCGTATCCTTCACCGCAGGCGCGGATCTTGCGTACTTCAAATGTAAGCCGCCCTCGTCAAAATAGTGCTCAAAAAAATTCACGCTCTCACCTCTTTCTTAAGACGATTATACACCAAAATTGCACAAATTACAATATCATAGGCAGAAATTCTTATATACAAATGGGATTTGTGCTGATATAATGAAAGAAAAAAAGGAGAGCCTTATGAATTCCTTACGTGAAAAAATGAATGGCGAGAGCATGATCCGAGGCACGCTTGTTTCCCTCTGTGACCCGTCGCTTTGCGAGATCATGGGAAATGCAGGGTACGACTGCGTTTGGATCGATACCGAGCATACCTACATGAGTGAGCGGGACGTGCTTTGCCACCTGAACGCCGCGCGGGCGAGCGGCATTTCTACCGTTGTGCGCCTGCCGCAAAACGATCTGACGGCAACAAAGAAAATTTTGGAAATGGGGCCTGACGGTATCATCTTCCCTATGGTCCGCTCGACCGAGGAAATGAACGCGCTGATTGATATGACGCTTTACCCGCCCCACGGCACAAGAGGCTTCGGCCCTCTGCGCGCCATCGGCTACCGCCCCGAGAAAAGCCGCGACTACGTGCAAAAGGAAAGCCTTTCGCTTGTGAGACTCGTGCAGATCGAGAGCATTGCGCTGATCGATGCCCTGGAGGAGGCCGCGGCGCACCCGTTCGTGGACGGCTTTATCTTTGGACCAAACGATCTTTCGGGCTCGCTTGGCGAGATGCTGAACGTATTCGGCGAAAAGACCGTGCAGGCTATCCGCCGCGCCGCCGAGATCATAAAGCGCCACGGCAAGAAGATCGGGCTTGCCTGCGGAAGCCGCCCCGAGGAGATTGAATTTTGGAAAGCGATCGGGCTTGACATGTTGTTCGCCGGTGGCGATTGGAGCTTTCTCTCCGCAAAAGCAAGCGAGGTGCTGGCGCTTTTGGGCTAAAGAGATTTTATAGAGAAGAGGAACAAAAAGATGAAGATTGAAAGAAAAAATTTCACCGTGGAATGCGGCGACCCCATCCTGTACGTAGATAACGAGGCACGCGGCAGAAGCGGACACATGACACACGCTATGGTAGAATTTCGCCCCGGTCATCTGATTGATTTCAATTCCAACTGCTCCGCAAAAATTTACGGCGGACATTCCACCTTTGGCTTCGTGGAATATCGCATTTCCGAGGATGGCGGCGAGACCTTCTCCGAGATACGCGCGCTTCCGTATTCCAAGCAGGCGCTTTTTGATGGAATTCACGTGATCTCCGTGGAAAAGGCCGTCAGCTGTAAGGATGGAAGGATCGTTGCAATCTGCCTTCGAAACAACGCGCACGCTTTATGCCAGCCTTGGGATACGCCGATGACCGTTACTAGCCTCGACGGCGGAAAAACATGGACAGCGCCGAAGGAGCTTTGCTCCTTTAAGGGCAGAGTTTACGATGCCTGCACGCACGGAGGAAACATTTACGTGCTTGAATTCTGCAACGATGGCACAGGCTGCTTCTGCGGCGAGAAGCCCGAGCATCTTTATCGCATTTTCATCAGCCGCGATATGGGCGAGAGTTTTTCGGAGCTTTGCGTTGTTCCCATCCCCACCGAGGGAAGAGGCTACGGCGCTATGCTTTTCGATCCGCAAGGCAGACTTCACGTTTACGCTTATAACCTGAATGACGAGGTGCAGATGGACCATATCATCTCTATCGACGGTGGAAAAACATGGGGCACTCCGACACAATGCTACCTAAAGGAAGGCATCCGCAATCCGCAGATCGCTTGGATGGACGGCGTTTACCTTCTGCACGGAAGAAACGCCGCGCTCACGGGCTTCGTTTTCTATACCTCCGAGGACGGCGAGCACTTTGACGAGGGCACCTACCTCGGAAGCGCGCACGGAAGCTGCTATTACTCCAACAACATTGTTCTCACCGATGAAAACAAAAAAAGCCGCATGCTGATCCAGTATTCGGAAGCATACGGCAAGGAAGAATGCGTGAACGTCTTCCATCGTTTCATCACAATACAAAAAAATTAAGTAAAAAGTTAAATAAGACGGGCGTAGTTTGGATAGAAATTTGTGCTCTTCACGGCGACAGGCGTAGTTCCCTACGTCGAGCCGGAAAATCGCGGATTTATACCAAAACACGCTATTGCAAAAACAAACATAAGACGGGCGTAGTTTGAGTAGAAATTCGTGATCTTCACGGCGACAGGCGTAGTTTCCTACGTCGAGCCGGGAAATCGCGGATTTATACCAAAATACGCCCGTCTTAAAGCTTTAGGTCATTTTTTCTTGCTTCACCTTTTTATCTATTACGTGACGAGAAGCAAGCTCCTTATGGATATCCTCAAGAGAAATGCCCATTTGAATCATAAGAACCAAGGTGTGATATGCGAGGTCTGCGATCTCGTAGACCGTTTCCTTTTTATCGTCTGCCTTTGCGGCGATGATGACCTCGGTGCACTCCTCGCCGACCTTTTTGAGAATCTTATCAATGCCCTTCTCAAAAAGATAGGTGGTGTACGACCCTTCGGTCTTTTCGATCTTTCTGCCCTCAATCAGCTTCACAAGGCCTTCCAGCGAAAACTCATGAAGCGCTTCGTTTTCATAAACGGTATCGTTAAAGCAGGAATCCGCGCCCGTGTGGCAGGCGGGACCGTCCTTCTCTACCATGACGACGAGCGCATCCTTATCGCAATCCGCCGTGATGGAAACCACGTGCTGATAATTGCCACTCGTTTCGCCCTTCAGCCAAAGCTCGTTTCTCGAGCGGCTGTAAAAGCAGGTGAGATTTTTCTCCATCGTGATCTTCAAGCTCTCGCGGTTCATATACGCAAGCGTAAATACTTTTTTGCTTACGGCATCCACAACGATGGCAGGGATCAAGCCCTTTTCATCGAATTTAAGTTCTTCAATATTCAGCATTTTTCTAACCTTTCTTTGCATTTTTGCTATTTACAGTCTGATAGAAATTCCTTCGGCCTTCAGGCGCGCCTTCAGATCGGGGATCTTCACCTCGCCAAAATGGAAGATAGATGCGGCAAGCCCCGCATCCACATTCGGAAGCGTTTTAAAGAGGGTGATAAAATCCTCTACGCAACCCGCGCCGCCCGAAGCAATCACGGGAACGGTGGCGAACTCGGAAACCGCGGCCAGCATTTCAAGATCGAAGCCGCGCTTCACGCCGTCCGTATCAATGGAGTTGAGAACGATCTCACCCGCGCCGAGAGAGATGCCGCGCTTGATCCATTCCAGAGCATCCATGCCCGTATTTTCTCTACCGCCCTTGGCGAACACACGGTACACGCCGTCCACGCGCTTGGCATCCACGGAAAGAACCACACATTGGTCACCGTAGAGCTTTGCGGCCTCGTAGATGAGATTCGGGTTGCGGATCGCACCCGAATTGACGCTGACCTTATCCGCACCGCATTTCAGCACGCGGTCAAAATCCGCAACGGTATTGATGCCGCCGCCCACCGTGAGGGGAATAAAGATGGTGCTCGCTACCTCGCGCAAGATATCCGTGAAGAGCGCTCTTCCCTCTGCCGATGCGGTGATATCGTAAAAGACAAGCTCGTCTGCGCCGCAGTTACTGTAATACTGACCGAGCGCCACCGGACTGTTGACGTCCGCAAGGCCTTCGAAATTGACACCCTTGACAACGCGGCCGTTTTTTACGTCAAGACAAGGTATAATTCTTTTGGTTATCATTTCGCCACCTCGATTGCTTCCTTGATAGAGATCGCCTTCGTGTAGTACGCCTTTCCGATGATCGCGCCGTACAGATGCATGGCGGCAAGGCGCTCGATATCCGTGATATCCGTCACGCCGCCCGAGGCAATGATCTGCATGCCAAGCTCCCTTCGCATCGCATCGTAGAGCGCGTGATTCGTGCCCTGCATCGCGCCGTCCTTGGAGATATCCGTGCAGATCACGGTCTTTACGCCGAGCGCTTCCAGCTTGCGGCAAAATTCGAAGGCTTCCAGAGCCGAGGTTTCGCGCCAGCCCTTGATGGCAACGCATCCGTCCTTGATATCCACGCCGACGGCAATGCGCTCACCGAAGCGAGCCACCGCTTCGTTTAAAAATGCGGGATCGGTCACGGCGGCCGTGCCCAAAATCACGCGGCTCACGCCTGCCGAAAGATACTTTTCGATGACCTCGATACTGCGGATGCCGCCGCCGACCTCGGCTTTGAGGCCGCTTTCCGTTACGATGCGACGAACGGTTTCAAGATTCGGCGTATCCCCATCTCTTGCGCCTTCGAGATCGACAAGGTGGATCCACTCCGCGCCCTGCGCTTTAAAATCCATGGCGATCTCCACGGGATTATCGCTATATACCGTCATCTGCGCGTAATCGCCCTTATAGAGGCGCACCGCTTTTCCTTCATATAAATCAATGGCGGGAAAAATTTTCATTTCACGACCTCACTTTCGCAAAAGGCCTTCAGGATCGAAAGGCCGACCGCACCGCTCTTTTCGGGATGGAACTGACAGCCAAAAACATTTCCCTTCGCGACGGCGGCGGTCAGGGGCGCACCGTACTCGGCGGGGGCGATCACGCTTTCATCGCAATTTGCGCCGTAGAAGGAATGCACGAAATACACGTGATCTCCTTCGTTTAAATACTTAAAGATCTCGGCGCGCGGCTCGGCAAGATGCAATGCATTCCAGCCGATATGCGGAATCTTCAGATCCGCGGGGACCACGTCCGAGATCGGGCGGATATCGCCCTTAATAAGGCCGAGGCCCTTATGCTCGCCGTATTCAAAGCTACGCTCAAAGAGAAGCTGCATACCGAGGCAGATGCCGAGGATGGGCTTTCCCTTCTGCGCTTCTTCGATCACAAGCGCGCCAAGCCCCGAATCAAAAAGCTTTTTGGCGGCATCCTCAAATGCGCCGACACCCGGAAGAATGATCTTATCCGCCGCCGATATCACGGCGGGATCGGAACTTATCACCGCTTCGAAGCCGATCGCGCGAAAAGAGGAGCTGAGGGAAAAGAGATTTCCCACGCCGTAATCAACGATAGCAATCATCCGAGAACCCCTTTCGTGGAGGGAACGGCATCCGCAAAGCGCGCGTCGATCGAAACGGCGGCGCGCAGGCTTCTTGCCACGGATTTAAATACGCCTTCAATGATGTGATGCGTATTCTTACCTGCGAGCTGACGGACGTGAAGTGTGATGCCCGCATTTTGCGCAAAGGCAATGAAAAACTCATCCACGAGCTCTACGTCAAAATCGCCGACCTTCTTGGCACGCATGGAAAGCTCGCTCGCATAGAACGCGCGACCGCTGATATCCACGGCGGAAAGAATGAGCGTTTCATCCATCGGAAGGATCATATTGCCGTAGCGGCAGATTCCCTTCTTATCCCCGATCGCCTCCGCAAACGCCTTGCCGAGCGAGATACCGATATCCTCTACGGTATGATGATAGTCCACCTCAATATCACCCTTGCAGGTCAAGGTCAGATCAAACCCGCCGTGCTTTGCAAACAGCGTCAGCATATGGTCAAGGAAGCCGCATCCGCTGCGGATCTCGGAAGTGCCGCTGCCGTCCAGCGACAGAGAAAGCGCGATATCGGTTTCCTTCGTTTTTCTTTCAATTACGGAAGCTCTCATTTTGTTTCCTCCAATATTTCTTTCATCACGCTAACGAGCTGCTTCATTTCATCCATCGAGCCGACCGTGATACGGTTATAGTCCTTGATGCGCGGCGCGCTGAAGTGGCGCACGAGCACACCCTTTTCACGAAGCGCAGCGTAAATTTTCTCGCCGCTTATTTTTTCATGACGGACGAAGAGGAAGTTTGCCTTCGAATCGGTCATGGAAAAGCCGAGAGAGGAAAGCTCCTTCGCAAGATAGGCGCGCGCCTCGATGATCTTTTTGCAATTTGCTTCAAAATATTCTTTATCCGAAAGCGCACCGATGCCTGCCGCCGCCGTCATGCGGTTGACGTTATAAGGATTCGTGGAATAACGGATACGGTGCAGATCCGCGATCAGCGCGGCAGAGGCCACGCCGAAGCCGAGTCTTGCACCCGCCATGGAACGGGATTTCGAGAACGTGCCCGTCACCAAAAGGTTATCGTATTTCGATATGAGAGAAACGGCACTTTCGCCGCCGAAGTCGATATACGCCTCGTCCACCACGACGATACGGGCAGGATCGGCCGCGACGAGCCTTTCAATTTCGGAAAGCGGAAGAAGGATGCCGCTCGGCGCGTTGGGATTGGCAATAAAGAGCGTTCCCTTCGCCTCCATAAGCTCGGAGAGCGGCATGGAGAAATCCGCAAGAAGGGGGATCTCTCTGTAAGGCACGGCGTTCAGCGCCGCGAAAACCTTATAAAAGCCGTAGGTAATATCGGGAAATATCGCGGGGGTATTTTCATCGCAATACGCCATAAAAGCAAAATTTAAAACCTCATCCGACCCATTGGTCATGATGATATTTTCGGTGGATACTCCCAGCGTTTCCGCCATTTTTGCAGACAATTCTTTACATTCCGGATCAGAATACAGCATAAGGCGCTCCGCTTCCTTGGCGGCGAGCGCAATTGCTTTTTCGGACGGAGGAAAGGGAGATTCATTGGTGTTGAGCTTTAAATACTTACGCTCCCTCGGCTGTTCTCCCGGCGTGTACGGCTCAAGGGACTGATATTTTTCTACAAGAAACTTACTCATTTTTCTTCAAAACGGCAAACGGCACTCTTTGCATGCGCCGTGAGCCCTTCCTTCTTTGCAAAATAGGCCACGTCCTCGGCAACCTTACCGAGCGCGTCCTTATCGTAATAAATATACTGCGTCGTTTTTATAAAATCCTCCACCGAGAGAGGCGAGGAAAATCTTGCCGTACCGCTTGTCGGCAAGGTGTGGTTCGTGCCGGCGAAATAATCTCCGATCGCCTCGGGGCAGTTTCTGCCGAGGAAAACCGAGCCCGCGTGCTTGACCTTTTTGAGGTACTCAAACGGCTCGTCAAGGCAAAGCTCCAAATGCTCGGGGGCGATGCCGTTTGCGATCTCGATGGCGGTATCAATATCCTTCGTGATAATGATCTTTCCGTACGTATCGATCGAGGCACGGGCGATCTCGGCTCTTTCAAGAAGCGGGATCTGCCGCTCCAGCTCCGCGGACACCGCTTCGGCGAACGCCTCGCTATCCGTTACGAGCACGGCGCTTGCCATTTTGTCATGCTCCGCCTGGGAAAGAAGATCCGCCGCGATATCCTTCGGCGCATTTTTACCGTCTGCCACCACCAATATTTCGCTCGGACCCGCAATCATATCGATCGATACGGCGCCGAACACCTGTCTTTTCGCTTCCGCAACGAAGGCGTTTCCGGGGCCGACGATCTTATCCGTCTTCGGCACGCTCTCGGTACCGTACGCGAGCGCGGCACCCGCCTGCGCTCCGCCGACCTTGTAGATCTCCTTTACGCCTGCCACCTTGGCCGCCGCCAGGATCGCGGGATTGACCTTGCCGTCCTTCGAGGGGGGCGTTACCATGACCACGCGAGGGCATCCCGCAACCACGGCGGGAATGGAATCCATCAGAACGGTGGAGGGGTACGCCGCCGTGCCGCCCGGCACGTAGATACCCGCGACCTCCACGGGGGTGACGCGCTGACCGACGATCACGCCGTTTTCGCGCTTCAATTCAAAGCCCTCTCGCTTCTGGCAAGCATGGAACGCGCGGATATTCTCTGCCGCCCGTTCAAGAATGCGGATAAACTCCGGCTCAATGCACGCCATCGCTTCCTCGATCTCTTCCTCGCTGACACGCAGAGAGGTGAGCTTCGCTTTGTCAAATTTTTCGCTGTAATAACGGAGTGCCGCATCGCCCTCGGCTCTTACCTTGGCAATGATCTCGGCGACCGTGGCGCTGACGTCCACGCGCTCCTCCTTAGCGCAAAAGATCTCTTCTCTTTTGCTCAAGCTGTCTTTAATGATCCTTATCATAATTCCTCCACGAGCTTTGCAAGGCTTTGGCGAAGCTGCTCGATTCTCTCTGTCTTAAACTTAAAGCCGGATTTATTTGCGATCAGACGCGCGCTGATCGGCACGAATCTCTCCACGACCTCAAGATCGTTTTCCTTTAGGGTGGTTCCCGTTTCCACGATATCCACGATCACGTCCGAAAGTCCGAGGATCGGCGCGATCTCGATCGAGCCGTTCAGATGAATGATGTCGATATCTCTGCCCTCGGCGGCATAATGCGCTTTGGCAATGTTCGTAAACTTGGTGGCAACGGTCAAGGTGCGGTTGCGATCGTCCTCAAAGCCCTTTTTCGCCGCCACGCACATACTGCATTTGCCAAGCCTAAGATCCAGAAGCTCGTAGACGTCGGGCGCGTATTCAAGAAGAATATCCTTGCCCGCAACGCCGATATCCGCCGCGCCGCGCTCAACGTAGATCGCGACGTCGGAGGGCTTCACCCAGAAATAGCGCACACCCCCCTCTTCGTTTTCGAAGATCAGCTTACGGCTCTCCTCAAGAATCGAGGGGCAGCCGAATCCCGCCTTTTCAAACATGGCGTAAACCTTTTCGCCGAGTCTGCCCTTCGGCAGAGCGATATTCAAAATCGGTTTCACTTTCCCGCTCCTTTCGTATCCGCAAGCCTTGACAGCTCATCCATATATACGGCAAAGCCGATACCCTTTTCGTTCTTCTGCATTTTCTTTAACAGACCGTCGTATTCGCCGCCCGAAAGAACGCCAACGGGAACGCCGTTGACAAAGCCCTTGAAGGCAATGCCGTTATAGTAATTCATGTCGTTCACCACCGAGAAATCAATGATGAGCTTATCCGAAATACCGAGCGCCCCGAGACCCGCCACAATGGCGCGAAGCTCCTCGATCGCAGAGCGAAGCGCAGGGGTGAGGGCGAGAGAATCCAAGGAAGGAAGCACCTTCTCGGGCGCACCGTACAACGTTACAAGGCGGCAGATCCATGCCGCGGCCTCTGCGGAAAGCCCCTCGCGCAGAGCAACGGCGCGCATACCGCTCTCATTCTTCTCGCCGAGATGCATAAGGATCTCGCGGCGCCCCTCCTCGCTTACGCAGCATGCGGAAAGCACGCCCGAAACGATATCCAGATGTGAGATCTCGAGCACGTTCTCGGGGGAGATGTGGTCAAGGCTCTTTTTCGCAAGCGAAAGCACCTCGATCACGGTTTCGGTGGTTACCTCTCCAAGACATTCAAGTCCCGCCTGCATCAGCTCCTTAAAGCTCTTCGTTCCCTTGGAAACGCGGTAAACGTTTTCCTTATAATATACCTTCATCACGCCGCTTTGCGCGCGAGTATTCTTAATGATAGAAAGCGTCACGTCGGGCTTCAGGGCAAGAAGCTTACCGTCCGTATCCGTGAAGGTGATAACGCTTTCGGAAACAAGGAAATCCTTGTTTTGCACGTACAGCGCGTATTCCTCAAATTTGCTCATGCGGTACTTCTGATAGCCCGCGCTCTCATACAGAGCGCAAAGCGAAAACGCCGCACGCTCCTCGGGTGACATAATTTCCAAAATATTATCCATTCGCCTTTTCCTCCGTATCCAACACGAGCGCATACCCTCCGGATCCGTAGTTGAGGCACTTATTCACGCGGCTGATCGTCGCCGTGCTCGCCCCCGTCAGTCGGGATACCTCCTGATAGCTCTTCCCCTCGCAGAGAAGACGGGCCACGTCCAAGCGGCCGCTCATATCCTCGATCTCCTTGATGGTACAAATATCCTCAAAGAATTTGCGGCAATCCTCCACGCTCGTAAGCTTGCAGATTGCCTCGAAAAATCCATCATATCTTTCTAAATGAAACTCCTTCATGATGACCTCCTCGCTTTTGTTCTTTAATAGTTTACCACGCTAAAGCGCAAAAGTCAATAGGAATTTTAATTTTTTTATATTTTTTTATAAGTAATGAAGAAAGCGTTTCGTTTTCACAAAATCGCAAAAAAGAAGAGCGAATTTTTCCGAAGCACTTTTCAAGATTCAAAAGGAAAGCAAAAGCGCTGTCTTTGCGAACAAAACAGCGCTTTTGCAAATGATTGTTTACTTTTTATGAATTTATCAAAGCATTCACCCATGCGGAAAGCGCATCAAGGCGCGCATCGCATTCGGCCTCCGTTTTTCCGTCTGCCGCGAGATAGAACTTGATCTTAGGCTCTGTACCCGAGGGGCGAACGGCGATCCATCCATCCTCCAAGATGAACTTCATCACGTCGGAGCTTGGAAGTCCGTCCACGCCGGAAAGAAAATCGATGCGTTTCTTTTCCTTATCGAGAGCGCCCGATGCGCGAAGCGCCTTCATGATCGAAAGAATGCGCTCGCTCCCCTCGATTCCCTTGAAGGTGAAGCTTAAAAGCCTTTCCTTTGAATAGCCGTAGCGCTCGTAGATCGCACGAAGCCGCTCGCTGACGGATACGCCCTCTGCTTTGCAATCGGCACAAAGCTCGGCGGCGAGCATGGCGGCAACGACCGCATCCTTATCTCTTGCATACGTGCCCTTCAGATAGCCGTAGCTTTCCTCGAGGCCGAAAAGGAAGGTCTTCCCCTCGGCTTCGTATTCCTTGATCTTATCGCCGATATATTTGAAGCCTGTCAAAACATCCTCCGTTTGCACGCCGTAGGCATCTGCGATCCTGCGCACGAGCTCGGTGGTGACAACCGTTTTCACGATGTGCGGATGCGCGGGCATTCCCTTTTCCTTCGTTTTTCGAAGGATCAGCTCGGCGAGCAAAACGCCCGTCTGGTTTCCGTTCAGAAGCGTGAAGCTGCCGTCCTTTTCGGGAACGACGAGCCCCAGACGGTCGGAATCGGGGTCCGTTCCGAGGATGAGATCCACGGGGTGCTTTTTCGCATATTCGATCGCGAGATCAAACGCCTCGGGATTTTCGGGATTGGGGCTTTTGACAGTCGGGAAATCACCGTTCGGGAGCTCCTGCTCCGATACCACTGCGACGTGCGCCCCTATGGCGGAAAGCACCGCGCGCACCGAGAGATTCCCCGCGCCGTGCAGAGGCGTATAAAGAATCCTCATATCCGAGGGGAGCTTCACGCCAAGGCGCTCGGCAAGCACGCTTTCGCGATACGCCGCGTGCACGCCGTCCCCGACAGAATGGATCAGATCGGCGCGGATCGCTCCGTAGCTGCACGAGGGCAACGGCACGGAGCGGATAAAGGAAAGAATGCGATCGGCAAGCGTGGGCGCGATCTGCGTTCCCTCCTCGTCATAAACCTTGAAGCCGTTGTATTCCTTCGGATTGTGGCTGGCGGTGATAACGATACCGCGCGCACAGCCAAGATGCCTTACGGCGAAGGAGACCTCGGGCGTGGGGCAAAGAGAATCAAAAAGATAGCACTTGATGCCAAAGGAGGAGAGAACCTCGGCGGAGGCACGCGCAAAATCGGCAGAGAGGTTTCGGCTGTCGTATCCGATCACAACGCCGCGGTCGGATATCGCGCTTCCCGATGCGAGAAGCTCCCTTGCAACGCCCTCCGCCGCGCGGCGCACGATGAAGAGGTTCATGCGGTTGGCTCCCACCGCCATCACGCCGCGAAGACCGCCCGTGCCAAAGGAAAGATCTCTGTAAAAGCGATCCTCAATTTCTTTTTCGGAGAGCGAGGAAAGCTCTGCTTTTTCCTCTGCGGTCAGCATCGGGGATTCCAACCATTTTTCAAAATTTTCTCTATAATTCATAACTTTAGTTTGCATAAGGATGCTTTTCAAGCTCCGAAACGATCGCATTATAATCCAGCTCCATCACGGCGGCGTTTTCATCTGCCGCTCCGTAGCTGACGAGAAGGCGATCGCCGAGCTTTGCAATTCCCGTGAAGAAAATGCAGGGGATCGGGAATTTTGATGGGGCTTCAAAGTCCTCCTCGTTTACGATCCAGGGCTTCGGATACAGATGCGAGATCGCGGGAAAATCATTCTCCCTTTCCTCAAGGATCATAAAGGACTGGGCATAGCCGATCTTCTCGCTGGCTCTTGCGTGGAAGTTAAAGAGCCATCTTCCGTTGCCCATAGAGATCGGAGGCGTGCTTCCGCCAACCTTATCGCCCTGCCACGCAAGCTCCGGCGCATAGAGCACCCTTCTCTTCGCCTTGTCGGTCTTGAAAAGATACAGATCCTCCGCGGCGGAGATCACGATGGAGGGACGGCTTTCGGTGATACCCTCGTATGCATCGGGATGGTGCGGGCGCTGGATCATAACGTACTGCATTTTTCCGTCGATCTTCATTTTTTCGGGGAATATAAAGACGTCGCGATCCTCGCCGTTTTTCGGATCGGTCAGATCCGTGACGTATGTAAACGCGCGATCGTAATCCTTTTCAGCAAGGCGGTCAAGATCCACCTTATAAAGCACCGTGGTGGTCACGTTGCCTTGGTTACCGATCGGGCTATCCGCGCGCCTTGCCCATGCGGGCATGCACTGCACGGGATCGTCATGTACCCAATACGGTCCTGCAGGGAAGGTGCGCGCGGCAATGATGCAATAGCATTCTCCCTCGATGAAAAGAAGGCGCGGATCCTCAATACAGCCGTTATGATAGTTGGGAACGCGATCGCCGCGCCCATCGGTCAAATACATTTTTTCAAGCTCATATTCCACCTTCGGCGAAAGCGCGGGGCGAGAGAGATCGAAATCAAAGGTCTTACCGCCGTCATCCGACCAGGCGTAGACGAAGTAGATCGGAAAAGGAAGCGGGCATCCGGGCAGCTGCTTTTCGGGGCATGGGCCGCTCGTGCGCACAAGCATGTGGATTCGACCGGTCTTCGGATCTGCAATGATGCCGGGATTCAAAACCATTTCGGAAGCAAAAGGACATCCCTCTATGGGACGCAGAATACATTTTCTGCTCAACACAACATTTTTCGTTTCCATTTTTTCGGTACTCCTTGCATTTACTTGACATTTGTATTATATTATGATATATTGAAAATAACAATGAATTATCCGATCGTTTCTTTGCACTATCTTATTATTTTGAGGTAAAACATGGATTTTCACGCATACGGCACGGCATTCAGCCATAAAAAAGGCGAATTTTCGCCGAGGCTCTGCTTCGATTTTTACGTTCTGAGCTTCTTCCATACCGATTACGTATATGAAAAAAACGGAGAGCTGCTCCGAGGACAAGGCGGGGATTTCATGATTGTTCCCCCCGGAAAAACCGTTTACCACGGAGGCCTCCCCGATGCGGAGGGCGGCTTTGTCAACGACTGGATCCACGTGGGCGGCGAGGTGCTTTCCGATCTGCTCGAAAAGTTTCCGCTCCCCTATCTCACGCCGCTTCGCATCGATCCCGGATGCCTCGCCGGCGCGATCGAGCGCATCCACCGCGAGCTTTCTTACCGACCCGAGGGCTACCGCGAAAAATGCGAGCTGATCATGGCGGATACCGTGATCGACATCTATCGCGGCTATAAGCAGGGCATCAGCTCTCCCGCAAGCAACCACCTGGAGCAGACGCGCGGCCAAATCATGCACGACTACCGCGGAAAATGGACACTCGAAAAAATGGCGAAGCTTTCAGGCTATTCGCAAAGCCGATTTTCAAGCATTTATAAAGCAACCTACGGCATCTCACCGATCGAGGATCTGATCCGCGCACGTATAAAAAACGCCGGCCGCCTCTTACTATACAGCAATATGCCGATCAACGAGGTAGCCGACGCCGTTGGTTTTTCTTCGCTTTATTACTTTTCACGCGCCTTCAAAAAGGAGATCGGAGTTTCTCCGAGCGAATACCGAGAAAAATCGAAAAGGAACGCGGACTGATTTTGCTCCGTTATGGTATAAAACAAACAAATTTCTTCTTTTTCCGACATTTTCTTGGATGTTTTCCGAACTCACAGTTTTTTTACCGCAATTTGCTTTTCCAGCTTTTCTATATCCTCGGGGCACGGAGCGGCAGTGCCCGCAAGCATGCAGGCGGCACTTCCGAACGCTACGGCGCGGATAAGAAGTGCTTCATCCTCACAGCCTTCGCCCTTGGCGCAAAGGAAGCCTGCAAGCGTGCTATCCCCTGCTCCGACCGTAGAAAGAACCTCTATTTTGGGTGCGGGCGCGAAGTAGGTTCCCGATGCGCAGGCAAGGATCGCGCCATCGCCGCCGAGGC
>JAZQTA010000074.1:0-21517 GCA_045630385.1 Eubacteriales bacterium
ATCGTGCCGTAGCAAAGCGCACAGAGGAAGTTATTCTTCCCCTCGTTCAGCATTTCTCCGTCCGTCACCGTTCCGGGGGTAACGACGCGCGTAACGTCACGGCGCACGAGCCCCTGCGCACTCTTCGGATCCTCCACCTGCTCGCAGATGGCAACCTTGAAGCCCTTTTCCACAAGACGGGCCACGTATACGTCGGATTTATGGAACGGCACGCCGCACATCGCCGCGCGCTTTCCTCCGCCGCATTCTCTGCCCGTAAGCGTCAGCTCCATTTCCCTCGAAACCAAGGTGGCATCCTCAAAAAAGCACTCGTAAAAGTCGCCCAGGCGGTAAAAAAGGATATACCCCTCGTACTGCGCCTTGACGTCCAGATACTGCTGCATCATCGGCGTCACGGTTTCGAGATCCTTTCTATTGTCGATCACCTCTGCCATCGGTGTCACTCCTTCCGTTTTCATCTAAAGGCGGGACTATGCCCCGCATGTTTCGGGTTTGCTCTTTTAAATCAGTGGCAGCCGCCGCAGGTCGAGCAATCATGCGTGCACTTCGTGGGGCGCTCGCCGGTGATGCAGAACTTGATCTCGGCGTTTACCTCTGCCATCAAGGCGTTCAGGGCATCCTGCGCCTGCGTGAAGGCAACGTACTTTTCGTTTACGACGATCTCGGCCGCAAGCGCCTCCATGTGCTCGCGAAGCTTTGCAACGGTCTGTTCCTTGGTATCGTTATCCTCTTTGATAAACTCCTCGGTGAGAAGCTTTCTGTCGGTTTCATATTCCGCAAGCTTTGCCTGCAGATCGGCATCGGTTTCGTACGCCTCCTTGGCGATCTCAAGCGCCTTGATCTCGTCGCTCTCGGAGATGGCAAGTCCCAGCGTGTGTGCAAGTTCGATAATTTTCGTCATTTTTATATCCTCTTTTCATTTTTTATCTGTTTTTATTCTTGATCCAAGGCCTCGCCAAACAGGTCAAACGGCGTTGCCTTCGTGATCCTCACGTTTATAAATTCCCCTATGCGCCTATTCTTATCCGTAAAGCGCACGAGCTTTCCGCCCGCGGTGCGGCCGATATAATTGCCCTCGCCCTCACGCGCCTCGTCATCCACGAGGATGCGCTCCACGCGATCCACGTACGGAAGGTTCTTTTTCAGCGCGATCTCCTTTTGCAGGGCGAGAAGCCTTGCCATACGGTCATTTTTCTCCTCATCCGTGATCGTGTTTTCCATTTTCGCGGCTCTCGTTCCCTCTCGGGGCGAGAAGATAAAGGAGAAGATCATATCGTATTCCACGCGCTCGACGATCTGCATCGTTCCGAGGAAGTCCTCCTCGGTCTCACCCGGGAAGGCGACGATGATATCCGTCGTCAAAACCACTTCGGGCACGGCGGCGCGAAGCTTCTCAACAATCGAAAGATACCGTTGCGTGGTATAGGTACGGTTCATATCCTTTAAGATGCGGTCACTTCCCGCCTGCAGGGGCAGATGGAAGGAGGGCGCGATCTTGCCCTTATATTTTCTCATTGCCTCGATCAGCTCGTCCGACACGTCCTTTGGATGGCTGGTCATAAATCGAATGATAAAATCTCCTTCAAGCTCGGCAATGCGGGAGATCAGGGAAGCAAAGCTCATATCCGCGCGGTAGGAGTTGACGTTCTGCCCAAGAAGCGTGATCTCCTTGACGCCGCTTTTCACAAGCGCACGGCATTCTTCCAAAACGTCCTCGCTTTTACGGCTTCTCTCTCTGCCGCGCACGTAAGGAACGATGCAATAGGAGCAGAAATTATTACAACCGTACATGATCGAAACGTAGGCGCGGTGATCGCTCGTGCGGCAAATGGGAAGCCCCTCGGCGATCCCTCCGTCATCCTCCCCGAAAACGAAGGAGCGGCGGTTTTCAAGAAGCGCCGCGGCCACGAGCGAGGGCAGACGGAAAAGGCGGTTTGGCTCTAACGTAAAGGTGACGAAATGAAAGTTTTTCTTGATATGATCCACCACGTGGGGCTCGGCGGCCATACAGCCGCAGATGCCGATCACGGTTTCGGGCCTTGCGGTCTTGATCGCCTTGAATCGGCCGACGATGGAGAGCGCCTTCAGCTCCGCATGGCGGCGGATGGCGCAGGTATTCACAACGATCAGGGAGGCCTCCTCCGGCATGGCCGCGGCCGAGTAGCCCATTGCCTCGGCCATGCCGCGGATGCGCTCGCTATCCGCCTCGTTCTGCTGGCATCCGAGCGTGAGAACGAAATATTTCTCGCCCTTCCCCTCCGTCATGCGCCGAACGAGATCGAACCCCGGATCGGGATAAAAGATTCTTGTTTCCATAGCTTGTTCCTAAATAAAGAAAATATTTAACCAATTTATTATAGCATAGACGAAGGCAATTGTCAAATGTTTTTATGCAAAAAAAAGAAAGCAAGGCAACGAGCGAATGCTTTCTTCGCTTCATTGCCTTGCTTTTTCGTTGTTACAAAGTCTTATCTCCCCGCATAGGGCGCGTAAGAGAAGGTGATATCTCCCTTACAAAGATCGGTTTTCGTTAAGGTGATGCTTGCGATCTCCTTCTCCGTGGGGATCAGCACGCGGTAAGAAACGCAGCCCTTCTCGTCCGGATGCACGAGGGCGATGCCCGCCGCCTCCATGATGCTCTGCGGCGCGACGTTATGATCGTCGCTCTGCGCGCCGCCAACGGCAAAGGTAGGGCCGATATTTTCGCCCCAGATCACGGGATAGGTCATTTCCGAGCCGTCCGTGAAGGTGATATGATAATCACCGATATGGAACTCCTCGCTCTCGATCCAATATCCGCAGTCAAAGCTGATGTGCGGCATATCGAAATCGCAGGAATGCTCGATGGCAATGCCCTTTTTCTTCAGATTTTCCTTATTGAAGTGCTCGAACATCCACTTTGCGCAGGCGAAGCGGTTTTCGTTTTTCTTTTCGCTGTCGTAATTTTCAGACCAGAGAGATCTCGAAACCTCGAAGAGCTTATAATAGGTGAAGGCTCTCTGCATCGAAAGCGGATCGAGGCTTCCCCAGTTCGACGTGGAAACGCCGTGGATGCCGCTCTTGCGCAGGCGTGCGTGCAGATTTCTGAAGGCCATGGGCTGCCAGTTTCCGTAGATCGCGTACCAGCCCATCTCGCGGTATTCCTCCTCGATATTTTCATCCAGGCCGTAATACCAGTTGACGACCTCGATGTCCTTCGGCATTCTTTCGCGGCAGGAGAAGGTTTCGTCCACGCGCCAAGCCTCTACGTCCGGATGCTCCTTCTTATACTCGGCGAACTGCTCGTCGGAATAGCAACGGAAGGGGTGCACCTCGTAGTCCTTGCCTGCGATGTGATTGATGCCCATAAGCTCGGGGAAGCGGATATGGTACGCGCCGCCGCCACCGTGGAAATTGGAGCAAAGCTTATCTGCCCAGAACATGGTCTTCACGCCGCGCGAGGAGAGGTATGCATGCACCTTTTTTATATCCCCCTCAAAAAGCTCGGCGGTCGTTTTTCCCTTGCATTTATCGCAAAGGCCGAATACGTAGCCCTCATCGTGTCCGATATTGATGCGCTTCGGCTTGAATACGCGGATCACGTCGTCAAAAAGATCGAAGAGAAGCTTATAGTAATCCTCGTTCGAGGGACAGGCGAAGGAGGGCAAGGGCTCCTCGGGATCCTCTGCAAATTCAGGATGCGCGTAAAGTATGTAATCCGCATGAGAGAGGCTCGGCATTTCGGGAATGACCTCGATATGGCGCTCGCGGCAATAGTCCAGAATTTCAAGCATCTTCTCCTCGGTGAGGAAATCCTTCTCTCCGACCTCGATGTGGATCGAGTCCTTCGGGAATTTATAGCTTCTCTGCGTCCATATCGCCTTTTCCTTGTGCTCGAGGAAGATCTTGCAGTATTCGATCCAGCCCTCGTTGATCTCGGGATGGGATTTATACTCAAAGCCGCCGCCGAGCTCCAAGGTCAGCGTATTAAATCCGAGGAGGAGGCAAAGGTCGATCTGCGTCTTAAAATAGTCGATCGCATCCTTATGCGGCAGGTAGCATTTATATCCGCGCACCTCGCAGATCGCTCTGGCGTAAAGCACACCGCACGCAAGTCCCTCGTCATACAGAGATACGAGCTTATGCGCCGCATAGAGCTTGGAGATCTCCGAGGAATAATAGATCTCTACCCCGCTCTCCGAGATGAAGGCGAGATATTTATCAAAGCCGTCCTCCACCGTTTCGCCAAGCATTTTCTCCGCACGGGCGATCGCCTCTGCGGTAATGGGAAGGAAGCGCGCGATGCCCGCACCGTCCTTTTGACAGATACCGCGCAAAACATCCTCCGCGATGCCCTCACCGAGCACGGCGGAAACAAAAACCTTTTTGTCAAACAAAAGTTTGTTTGTGATATTCATAATTTTCTCCTTAAAGTTTTTTTCTATAATAGCACAAGGAAGCATCCTTGTCAATTGATTTTTCTGCTTTTTTAGCAGAAAACGGTTATCTTATTCAGCGAGAAGCGAGCGGGCGCGCTCGGCGATCCGTTCGGCGGAAAGCCCCACGAAATCATAAAGATCACAGGGGGACGAGGGCTTTGCAAAGCTATCCTCGATCGCGGCGACCTCGATATGCTTGCTATCCGAAAGCAACGACGAAAGGATCATACCCGCGCCGCCGTTTTTGATTCCCTCCTCGACGAAAAGCACTTTCTCCACGCGTGCAAGATAGGGACGGATGCGCTCGGCGCATTCCTTATAGGGAGCGAGCCTTTCAAGAAGGAGCGTGCCCACCTTAATCCCCTTTTCCTTCAAAAGATTTTCGGCTTCAAGAACACGAGATGTAATTGATCCATATGTGATAAAAAGCACAGAAAGCAAACTATCGTTTGCAAAATCCGCATTAATTTCAAAGTTATCGCGCACACCTTCGGGATAAAAGGTATCGTGCACAATGGGGGATTCTGCGGCATTCGGATAGCGGATCGCAACGGGGCCCGCGGCATTTTTCGCGCTTTCAAGGATGGCACGAAGAGAGGCGAAGGTGGCCGGGGAATAGATCGAGATGCCCGGAATATGCGAGAGAAACGCCACGTCAAAAATGCCGTGATGCGTGGCGCCGTCCGCCACGGCGAGGCCCGCGCGGTCAATCATAAGATGCACGGGCAGATTTTGCAGGGCAATATCGTGCAGAATATTATCATACCCTCTTTGCAGGAAGGTGGAATAGATCGCGGCATAGGGAGAAAGCCCTGCGGCCGCAAGTCCCGCGGCAAAGGTCAAGGCGTGTGCCTCTGCGATCCCGACGTCGAAATAACGGCTCGGGAAGCGCGCGCCGAAGTCGGAAAGCCCCGTGCCGAGCCCCATGGCCGCCGTGACGGCGACTATTTTTTCATCCTTCTCCGCCATCGCGGTCAGGGCATCGGCGAAGACGTTATAAAAGCGTGCGCTTTCCGTGCCGTGCGAAACGCTGTGAAACGCCTCGGGCGCGTTTTCTGCCTCGGGATAGCCCTTTCCCTTCACGGTTTCCACGTGCAAAACGACGGTCTTCTTCATTTCCTTTGCCTCGGCGAGCGCGTGCGCCACGGCGGCGTAATCGTTTCCGTCCACAGGGCCGAGATAGGTGAGGCCGAGGCTCTCAAAATAGTTTTTGGAATACAGGATGCGCTTGACGAATTCCTTGGCGCGCGAAAAGAGCCGCGCGAGAGGCTTGCCGAGAAGCGGCAAATGCGAGAGAAAGGACTTCGTTTGCTTTTTAAAGCGACGGTATTTACGCGAAAGACGCACACCCGAAAGATAGGAGGCGAACGCGCCTTGGTTTTTGGAGATGGACATGCGATTCTCGTTCAGAATGATGATCAGGGGGAGATCCGGGCGGCAGTTGTTGAGCGCCTCGTGGATCATACCGCCCGTATACGCACCGTCTCCGAGAATGCAGAGCGTGTAGGCTTCCCTGCCCGCGAGAAGATCGGCGGTGGCAAAGCCGAGGGCGGCGGAAACCGAGGTGGAGCTATGCCCTGCACCGAAGGGATCGTGCTCGCTTTCGGCACGCGAGGTGAAGCCCGAGAGGCCGCCGGGGGTGCGCAGAGTGGAAAACGCATCCATGCGCCCCGTGATCAGCTTATGCACGTAGGCCTGATGCCCGACGTCGAAAATAAAATGGTCGCGCGGAGAATCGAAAATACGGTGCAAGGCGACGGTGAGCTCCACGACGCCGAGATTGGAGGCAAGATGCCCGCCGTGCTTTTTCGCATTTTCGATCAGAAACGCGCGGTATTCCTCGCAAAGCGCGGTAAGATTTTCTTCGCCGACAGCACGAAGCTCTGCGGGGGTTTTGATCTTATCAATATATTCAGGCATCCTCGCCCTCCTCTTTTTTCTGCAATGCAAGCGGTGATCTACCCGTCACCTTCAGGCAAGCGCGATAAAACGCGCTGTAATCTCCGAAACCGACACGGTACGCCGCGCCTGACGCCGTTTCTCCCGAATCCATCAGCTGCTTTGCGTACATCACGCGCTTTTGCGTGAGATACCCGTGAATGGAAATACCGTTATAGCTCTTGAAGGCGCGGCAGAGATAATATTTGCTCACGAAGAAATGCCCCGCGATCTTATCCAGCGAAAGATCTCTTTCGATATGCGTATTCAGATACTTGATCACGCGCGCGCCAAGCGCCTCGCTTTCCTCCGCCTTGGTGGTATCCGCCGTGGAAAGCAGAATGAGAATTTCCGAGAGAATGAGCTGGGCATACGCCGCCTGATGCGCCTTCGGAATGCTTCCCAGCTGCTCGATCTTCTCAAAAACACCGGGCAACGAGGAGCTGACCGATGCCGCCGTATAAAAAAGGCTTCCCTCCTTCATATCAAAGGAATCCTGGATGCGGGAGAGCTCCGCCGTCTGCGCGGGCGTATAATTGATGATATAACGCTCGTAGGGCGCGGAGGGATCGATCTCGACCGAATGATAGACGTAGGGAGATACGAAGATCAGCGAGCCGGGACGCATTTCGTAGGTATTGCCCTCAATGACGTAACGACCGCGACCGCGCGCAACGTACAGGATCTCATAGGTATCGTGCAAATGGTTATGAAATTTCTCGGGTGCGGGAGTCGGATCGGCGGCAAAGCCGAGCCAAAGCCCCGAAAACGCATAGTTGAATTGCTTTTGCATGGGTGCTCCTCGTGATAAAATAAGATTGTTTTTATTATTTTATCACAAAAGAGCAATTTTCGCAATAGTTTTTACAAAAAAAGCAAATAACTTGCTATTGAAATGTAATTCTTGCTGTGGTATACTATAAGTGATAAACTTTTCAAAGGAGATAAGGATATGCGACTTGGCGCACAGTTTTATTCTATCCGAAATCATACGACGACACCCGAGGGCGTGCAGGATGCCTTCCGAGAGATGAAAAAGATCGGCTACGAAACCGTTCAGCTCTCCGGAATCTGCCAAACCGATGCAGAGGTGCTGAAGGCGATCAGCGAGGAGACCGCGCTCCCCATCGTTACGACGCATATTGCCGCGCAACGCATTTTGGAAGAGACCGATGCGGTGATCGCCGAGCATAAGATCTTCGGCTGCCCCGAGATCGGCCTCGGCTCTATGCCGCAGGAATATCACGGCTCTATCGAGGGCGTGAGAAAATTCATCAAGGATTTCACCCCCGCGATGGAAAAGATCCGCGCGGCAGGTCTTCGCTTCGCGTATCATAACCATGCATTCGAGTTTGTCGATCTCGGCGGCACGAACGCATACGAGATCCTGATCAACGAGATGCCCGGCCTTTTCTTCATTATTGACGTGTATTGGCTTCGCTATGCTGGCCAGGATCCGGAAAAGACCATCGAAAGGCTCAAGGATCGCATCGTTTCGGTGCACTTCAAGGACATGATCTCGGAGCCCAAGGGCGCGATCTGCCCCTGCGGCGACGGCGTGATCGACTTCGCGCCCATTCTTGCGCTTTGCGACCGTCTCGGCATTCCCGAGGCACTCGTGGAGCAGGACAACGCCCCCGATACGGACTCCTACGCTTGCATGAAGAAGAGCTTTGACGCGCTTGCACCGCTCTTCGGGCTGAAGTAAGGAGATTTTATGGCACAGTTTTATTTTTCCGCCTTTGCAGACGAGGCGGCCGACGATCTTGACGGACAGATCGCGGCGTTAAAAAGAAACGGCATTGGCTATATCGAGCCGAGATTCGTGGACAAAAAGGGCATCCTCACTCTCACCGAGGAGGAGCTTCTCGCAATGAAGGAAAAGCTCGATGCGGCCGGCATCAAGGTTGGCTCGCTTGGCTCGCCGATCGGAAAATATCCGATCGAGGAGGACTTCAATATTCATCTTGAGGACTTCAAAAAGGCGCTTCGCGCGGCGAAGCTTCTCGGCACGGACAAGATCCGTATGTTCAGCTTTTTCCACAAGGAGACCTCGCTTGCAGACTGCCGCGAGGAGGTTATGAAAAGACTTTCTGTGCTCGTGGAGATGGCAAAGGCAGAGGGCATTACGCTCTGCCACGAAAACGAGGCGCATATTTACGGCGAGCTTCCCGAAGAGGTGAAGGATATTTTCGCAAGCGTGCAAGGTCTTGGCGGTATTTTCGATCCCGCGAACTACGTAATGGCGGGTGCAGATGCCGCCGAGGGCGCAAGGGTCACGCTTCCCTATCTTTCCTACGTGCATATCAAGGACGCGCACTACGAAAGCCAGACCATTCTGCCCGCAGGCGAGGGCGAGGGACGCATTCTCGACGTGCTGAATATGATCGATGCGCACACGGATGCTCCCGTGATGCTCACCTTAGAGCCGCACCTCAACGCGTTTACCGCGTTCAAGAGCATTGATACGCATGAGCTCAAAGGAAAATATTCCTTTAAAGACAATACCGAATCCTTCGATTTTGCGGTAGCGGCACTGGAAGGACTGCTTTCGAAGGGCGGATATAAAAAGGAGAACGGACAATGGATAAGGTGAGATTTGGCATCATCGGATGCGGAAATATTTCTCAAAACCACATCGGAAACTTCGAAAAGGGAAAAATCAAGGACGGCGTTATGACCGCCATCTGCGATATCAATCCCGAAAAGATCGAAGGGACGAAGAAAAAATTCGGCGATAAATTCGAGGTCTTTACGGATGCAAGGGAGATGCTGAACTCCGGAAAGATCGACGCCGTTCTGATCTGCACGCCGCACTATCTGCACCCCGAGCTCGCGATCGCGGCAATGGATGCCGGCGTTCACTGCATCGTGGAAAAGCCTGCGGGCGTTTACACCCTTCAGGTAAAGGAAATGCTCGACCGCGCAAAGACGGCAAAAACCAAGCTTTCCATGATGTTTAACCAGCGCACCAATCCCGCCTTCAAGAAGATGCGCGAGATGGTGGCAAGCGGCAAGATCGGCGACGTGAAGAGAACCAACTGGATCATCACCAACTGGTATCGCACGCAGGAATACTACGACAGCGGCTCTTGGAGAGCCACGTGGGCCGGCGAGGGCGGCGGCGTTCTTTACAATCAGGCGCCCCACCAGCTCGACCTTTTCCAATGGATCGTGGGCATGATGCCGAGCAAGGTGCACGCCTTCTGCCATTTCGGAAAGTGGCACAATATTGAGGTGGAGGACGACGTTACCTGCTACGTGGAATATCCCAACGGCGCGACGGGCGTTTTCGTTACTACAACGGCGGATGCCCCCGGCACGAACCGCTTCGAGATCACGGGCACGAAGGGCACGCTCATTTTCGAAAATGACAAGCTCTACTTTACCGAGCTTGAGATCAGCGAGCGCGAGCATTGCTTCGCGACCAATATTGCCTTTAATCCCCCGCCCCACAAGGAAACCGTGGAGATCCCGCTTGAGGGAGAAAACTCCCAGCATGCAGGCGTTTGCCAAAACTTTGTGGATGCCATTCTCGGCAGAGATGAGCTTTTCGCTCCCGTGGAGGACGGTCTCAACGGCGTTATCCTCGCGAACTCCATGCTTCTTTCCACCTGGCTCGGACAGACGGTTGAGCTTCCCTTTGACGACGAGCTTTTCTATGAAGAGCTCAAAAAAAGGATTGCGGTATCAAAGCCGCACCCCGTGAAGGATAAGTGCGCAAGCTACGGCGCATAATGAAAAAAACAAAAAAACAACAATTATGTAAACGAAAGGATACAAAAATGAATCTTCCTTTTTCTATTGATCTCAAAAACAAGGTAGCCGTTATTACCGGTGCAGGCGGCGTTCTCTGCTCTATTTTTGCAGAGGCGATCGCGGCTTGCGGCGCAAAGGTTGCGCTTCTCGATCTCAATGAGGCGGCGGCAGAGACCGTTGCCGAAAGAATTCGCAATGCGGGCGGCGAGGCAATCGCCGTGAAGACCAACTGCCTTGAAAAGGCAAGCATTGAAGAGGCGAAGGTGGTTGTGGACAAGGCGTTCGGCCCTTGCGACATTCTGATCAACGGCGCAGGCGGCAACAACCCCAGAGCCACCACGGATGACGAGACCTTCAATCCCGAGAGCCTTGACAAGATTGACGGCAAGAACTTCTTCAATCTTTCCGCCGACGGCTTCCGCTTCGTTTTCGATCTGAACGTGACGGCCGCCGTGCTTACCACGCAGGTATTTGCGCTGGATATGACCAAGAAGGGCAGCGGAAATATCATCAACATTTCCTCCATGAACGCATACCGCCCCTTGACCAAGATCCCCGCATACAGCTCTGCGAAGGCGGCTGTTTCCAACCTTACGCAATGGCTCGCCGTTCACTTTGCGGGCACGGGCATCCGCGTAAACGCGATCGCCCCCGGCTTCTTCTGCACCAATCAGAACAGAGCCCTTCTCTTCAACGATGACGGAACTCCCACCGCGCGTACCGGAAAGATCCTCGGCGCAACGCCCATGCACCGCTTCGGTGAGAGCGAGGAGCTGCTTGGCGGCCTTCTCTTCCTCCTTTCCGACAAGGCGGCAGGCTTCGTTACCGGTGTGGTTCTTCCCATCGACGGCGGATTCTCGGCGTATTCCGGTGTATAAGTTATGAGTTTGCCCCATTGGGGCAATCAAGTTGTATATACAAACAAATAAGAGGAAGAGTAAAAGGTGAAAAAATCCTTCTATTCTTGCTCTTATTTTTTTCTTCTGTCGATATTTGGGCTTCGCCCACTCGATATGCTTTCGCTACGCTCAAGCTCGATATATTGCCGCTAAGCGTCAATTCGATATGAGATAAATCCCTCTCGCTTTTGACATATATCGCTGTTGACGACGTGCAAAAGTGAGAGGGATTTATCTCGATGCGTGATGTCCGTTAAGGACATCACGCTATGGATCGCGGGATTTTTTTTCTATTAGCCGACAACTGCGGAGAGATTCCACAGCGCCTTAGCGTACGCGCCGATCGCGCCCTCATTCTGAGCGGCAACGCCGACGATGTAGGAAGCCAAGGAGTAGGTCAAGGTTTCAAGCGTTTCGCCGCTTGCATCCTTTACTACAACGGTGATTTCCTTGTCAAGATTCGCGAAAGCAACGTCTACGGACGCATACTCACGGTCGAAGCCATCGAAGGGCTTCTCGATCTCGACTGCAACGCCGTTGATCTCAACCGTGCCTGCAAAATCGTTTGCTACACGGAAGGCGAAGGTTACCTTCTCGTTTGCAACGAGAACTACGCTCTTGATATAATCCGAGGTGATTGCTTCCGCTTCGGTGGGAAGCGCGGTCTCGGTCTTATATTCAGCATAGCTTGCAAGCAGACTGTTTACACGGCTGAGGTTCGCAAGACGAACGTCGCCAAATGCGAAGTCATAATCGAAGTATTCGATCAGAGCGGTGATATACTCTGCCACCGCATACGCTGCCTTTGCATCCTTCTCCTCTGCGGTAGCAAGAACGTCACCAAGGTAGGAATGAAGTGCGGCAGATGCGGAGATCGTGAGGGTCTCATCACCGTTTACAAGATCTACGGAAAGCGTGAAGTTTGCAAGTGCATCGCTGAAGGTATCGAATGCAACGGGGATCGCATAATAATCAACGCCACCCTTATCTTCGATTGCAAGAGATGCAAGATCGATCACTTCTCCGTTCAGCTGAATGTTAGCAAGAACGCCGGGATCTTCAACCTTGAGGTAGAAGATAAAGTTCAGCGCATCAGCGAGCTTAACTTGTGCCTGGATCTTCGAAGCATCTGCACGGAAGAGGCACTCATAGGTTACGCTCTCGGTCAAAGCGGCATCGCCCTCGAACTCGAAGAAGTAGCCGGGAGCATACTCGCGAAGGAAGCTTGCAACAGAGCCGTAGAAGTAGGTCTGATGGCCACGGACAACGCCCTTATACTCATAGGTTACGTTGATCACCTTGGATGCATCGGAGGTTGCAGCCTCGGTAAACGCTACGGTGTAGGTCGTGCCAAGAACGGTCACACGATCGGTATTGTTGTTCACAACAAGATCGGAAACAACACCATCTGCATATACGCAACCGTCAAACGTGCCTGCCGTACCGAGAACCGTACCGTTTACGGTGACGCTTGCACCGAGCTTTACGCCCATGATCTTAGCGCCGTTTACGGTTGCGGTTACGTCTGCATCTGCAAGAGCGGCAGAAGCAAGGTTATAGAGTGCTACGTTATTCAATACCGCGTTGCCCGCACCGCTGAATACGGTGGTGGCAGAAGCGAAATAGAGATTCGTGCCGTTGAAGGTTACGTCGGAAGCAAGAGCAAAGGGATTCGCCACGCCGGAGAGCACCGTGCCTGCCTCTACGGTGAGAGGAGCGGAAACGGTGAGGGGCGCGCCGAGCGTCAAGGTCTTACCGGTGAGAAGAATCTCAAGAGCCTTGGTTACCTCAAGAGCAGGTGCTTCGATATCTACATATACGTACAGAGTGCCTGCATTTGCCTGCGCGGCAAGCACGTCGGCAAGCTCAGCACCGACCGTATCGGAATCCAATGCCGCATACGCTACGACCTCGGAAAGAGAGGGATCATACAGAACAAAGGCGAGACGGATAATATTATCCGCAAGCGTTGCGGTTACTACGCCGCCTTCCTTCAAGATGCCCGCAGCGGGAATGCCTGCCCAAGCGTTGGGAATATTCACGATACCTGCTACGAGATCAAAATCTACGGTATAATAAGAAGGATCGACTGCGATAGGAGCGAACTCCTTGCCAACAAGATAATTCTTGGTAATACCGGTATTGCCGTAGGTTACGGAAAGAACCTGATCTGCGGTAAGGTAAGTATAAAGGGTTACGGGAACAAGGGCTCCTGTCGCATCGGGAAGCTTGCTCTCAATGGCATACTTAACAGTTCCTGCAGGAGCAGATGCACAAGCAGAGTCAAGATCCGCAGAGGAAGAGCACATGATCGTTCCGGTGTAATTCACCGTAGCACCGGTGACCTGATTGGGAATTACGTTATAGAAGGTACAGTTATTAAAGGTAGCCGTAGAGTTCGCGCCCTTAGAGGAGGAAGCGATCAAATTGGTGGGATTCTTCGCAATGAAGGTACAGTTGGTGTACGTACCGACTACGCGAAGAGTAATGGCCTTGCTCACGGAATCGATGATAAACGTGGAGTTTTTGAAGGTAGGTACGGGACCCTCGTTAATATCAATGAAGTAGGAAGCGTTTGCATTCGCGGTCTGCACGTAGGTTCCGCCGATAAAGTCCACGTTGTTCGACCAAAGTCTCGAGAATATCACCTTGCAATAAATGGTGAGATTCTTACCGTACTCGGCGCTCGAGGAGGACGGCTCACCAAAATAAGCGTTACCTGCACCATCCGACATTACCAAGGATTTCGAGGCGCCCGCGTCAATCACGCCACCCTCACGGGAGGAGTAGAAATAAATTTTACCGTTACTTACCTTAATAGCATAGCTTGTATCGGCAGGAGTAAAGGTCAGCTTATAGCCGTTCACGTCGATCTTATGCGTTTGGCCGTTCGCATTCATATTCAGCGTTCCGCCGGCGTTTATCGCAACGTCTGCATAGAGAGTGATCGTGCTTCCCTGCGAGCCCAAGGCCTTGAGAACAGCGGTCAGATTGGAAATCGCATTCTCGCCGTAGTAATAGGTCACCGCACCGCCAACGTCGCGAGTCGCATAAACTTGAACAAGATCGCCCTCGATATCGAAAACAACGGTCTTTCCGACGTTTGCTTCGGAAAGCATACCCGCCGTTTCGATCTCAACGCCGTCAATCGTCGCCTTCAAAACGGGATCTTCGCAATAATAGAGCTTGCCATCCTTTTGAACCGTGTTGATGCTTGCGCCATCCTCGGATGCTACGAACTTAGATCCTGCAACCCAAGCCTCGGTCTGCATGCCCATATTCACATACACAAAGCCCGTGGTGTTTGCAAAGTAGCCGTAAACCTTATAATCCGTTCCGTTTGCAGCAACGGACTTCACGGCAAGCGTGGTATCCGCAGGAGCAGATGCATAGATCGCGGCAAGCGCAGCCTCGGTATTTGCCGCATTCGCGCCCGTGTAGGTAACGGAAGCGAGAGATGCGCAGTTGGTCTTCGTGGTGGGTGCGCAGTTAACAAAAGCGCAGTCGATGAAGGTGAGGTTCACTGCGTTGGAGCTACCTCCCTTATACGCGATCGCGGAAGACTTTGCCGCAATGAAGGTGCAGTTTTCAACGGTAACGTCACCCACACGGTAGGTATCCTGCGAGAGAACCGCAGACGCGGAATCGCTCGTGGAGATAAAGGTCGCATTCTTAAGAGATGCGCACATAGAGACGTTAATGATCGACGCCGCATTGCCGCCGATATACGTACCGCCGTTGATCACGTGGCGATTTTTTTCTTCGCCCGACATTTTAGCGGTATCGCGGTTGATCTCCAAGGAGTAAATGATATAGCCCTTCGGAGAAGAGATCGTAAGGTTTTCACCCTCAAAGATGATCTTCGTCCACTTACCCTCGCCGACACCGAAGAGCTTCGCGGAGGACTCGTTTACGATCTTACCACCGGGTACGGAGGACTTCAGGGTGAAGGTATTCTTTCTTGCGGCAGAATTATCGGTCTCAAAGCCGAAGACGGTGTCACCCGTCCAGGTCTCATTACCAGGATCGGTCTTGGAAAGGGCGCAGTTTGCCGCGCCGAGCTTGATAAGACCGGATACGTTGGATGCAACGGTAACGGTGGTACCGTTCAGATCCCATACGATGCTTCCCTCTTTAAGAGTATCATAGTAATCGCGGTTATGCGTGGAGTCCTTGTATTTTACCAGCGGACCGAAGGGTACGGCCTTCGAAAGAGTCATATCCTTATACATCGTGATCTCGTATGCGGACGCGGGATTATTGAAGAGCTCGTGGAACTTCGCGCCTACGCCTGCGGCAGTGCTGCCGCAGTCTTCGTAGGTTACGGTGTGAAGCTCATCGGTCTTCGTATCAAGATAGGTAAATGCAATATCGCTGACGTCGGTAGCGGGATCGCCATCCTCCGCAGCTACGCCCATCGAAAAAGCGGAAACGAGCATGACGAGCGACAGGACAAAAACGAGGAGTTTTTTATTCAGTTTCATAATTCTCTCCTTTTCTGATTATGCAGCATAGGCCGCCGCAAGGGTTGCAAAGGTATAAAGTGCCTTTACGTACGTGGGAGTATAGCCCATGTTCTGCACCGTCATTGCCTGCGTGTAATCTGCAAGAGTATAAGTGAAGGTTTCAACAACCTCGCCGTACATTCTGATCTCTACGGTATATTCATCGGTGAGATCGCAGAATGCAAGATCGGGAAGGATGAAGAAGCAATTGCCATCAATCTCTACGATATCCTTATAGGTGTAGCGCGTTGCCTCGGTATCCGCGGTGCTGATGAAGATCTCGCCCTTGAAGTCGGGATCTACGCGAAGCGCCATGCTAACCTTTTCGTCTACGATATAGAGCATACCGCGAACGTAATCGGAGGCAAGCTCCTTCTCTACCTCGGGAGCAACAAACTCGGTTGCATACTCGGCATAGAGCTTATTAAACGCCTTGATTTCGGTTACGTCCTTCTTAAAGTACTTCATTACGGACTCAACGTATGCAACGAGAGCATATACAAGCTCCTTCTCCTTTGCCTTTACCGTTTCGTCTTCATAAACGGATGCGGCATAGTCAAGAAGATCGATCTCTGCATAAACAGGCTCTATCTCATCACCGCAAGCCACGTTGAAGGAAAGGCTTACAAGAGCAAGCGCATCGGAGAGATCCTCGAATACTACAGTGAACGCATAGTACTCAAGACCGTTTTCAAGAACAACCACCTCGGCGGTAGCAAGATCCTGTGCCACACCGGAGAATACTACGTTCGAGAGGCCGTCCTGCTTCTGCAGGTAGTAAACGAAGTTCAGAGCATCTTTGATAGCAAGCTGTGCCATAACCTTGCCGTCCTCCGCAACGAAGATACCCTCGAGCACGATGCTCTCGGTGAGTGCCTCGGTGCCAACGAAATCGTAATAATAACCCTCAATCGCAATCACGCGGGCTGCGGGAATACTTCCTACGAAGTACTTCTTCGCATCTCTTTCGATATTCTTATATACAAAGGAAACTGCGCAGATCTTCGCGGCATCGTCGGTAGCGGCGAAGGTATAAGCGATCTCATACTCTGCGCCTGCGAGAGCGACGATCTCAAGATTGTTGTTGTAAAGAACGTTTTCAACGCCTGCGCCGAAGGCGGAAGCGGTGGCATCGGTATGGAATACCGTGCCGTAAAGGGTTGCAGAAGAACCAAGAGTGAGGTTATAAATCTTGGAGTCGGTCACGGTTGCGGTCGCGGAGGTCAGAGCGGCCTCGGCGGCTACGTTATAGATCGCGGCATCCTCGATGGCAACGGCACCGCCAAAGAGAGCGGCAACATCTGCTACGAGAACGATCGCACCGTTCTTCACGGTAAGGAGAGCGGCGGGAGCAAACGCACCGTCCACCGTCAAGGTCTTGCCTGCAAGGTCAAGCACAACTGCGTTTGCATTTGCGATCTCGCCGCTTACAAGCATATCTGCAAACAGCGTGATCACTGCGGCGGCGGGAGCATCTGCAAGAGCCGCCTTCAGCGCCTCGGCCGCATTTGCATTTTCGATGATATCGTAATCGGTGACTACGCCATCCTCGGTTACAACGAAGGCAAGAATCTTTTCTACATAATTAATATAATCAAAAACATTCAGCGTTTTGCCTGCATCCTCTGCGCCGATCACGCCTGCGGCAAATACGCCCTTATAGCCCTCAAGAGCTACGTAAACGCCGTTTTCATGATTAAGGTAAGGAGCGGCAAAGTTTTCTACCGCATGAGGATAGAAGAGAGAGCCAACGTAGTAAAGCTCGGTATCGAAGCCCTCGCCGTAAACGATCTCGGCAACGTCTGCTTCGTTTGCATAGCAGAGGAATGCGAGCTTGACGAGTTCGTCACCGTATGCTACCTCGGCATTGTACTTTGCAAGCACGGTGCCTGCGGGCTTGGAGCCGCCGTATGCTACCTTGAGGTTTGCTTCGGTATCTGCCTTGGTAAAGCCCTCGTAGGTAAGAGAATCCAAATTCGCGATCTCGTTCACAAGCGTGATACCGATGAAGGAGCAATCCTTGAATGCAACGCTATACGTCTTAGACGCATCTGCAGGAGTTGCATCGCCGTATCCTGCACCGATAATAGCGAAGATCTTAGTATCGTTCGCCGAGAAGATCGCGCAGTTCTCTACCGCGAAGGAGGTGTTCTTCTTCCAGTTATGTGCCGCGAAGATGGACTTCACGGTATCACCGAGAAGAATGATATTGGCATCCTTAATGGAAACCTTAGAGTTAAAGGAGAAAGCAGTATTGTTACCCTCAATCACGTAGGTACCGCCGATCACGGTCAGCGAGGTTCTCGCCTCAATCAATTCATAACCGTGCGTTACAGCGCCGTTACCGATATAGGTGATATTCGCACCGTCGATCACGATGTGAGCCGCAGCGTTTTCACCAACGCCGAACAGAGCGAACTGCGTGGGGTTAAGGACCTGCGCACCGGGACGGGAGGACTTCAGCGTGAAGCTATTGCCGTTCGCGTCCGTCTCGAAGCCGAAGATCACGTCTCCCGCAAGGGGATAAGAGCCACGAGCATCGGAGTTAGAAACGTTGATTCCCGCAGCGATGGCAGAGGAGATCTCGAAGGTATAGCCGTTCAGGTCGAGCGTTACACTACCCTTGGAAAGAGATTTATATTCGGGAACGTTGGTATTGATCACACCGAGCGGGCCCCAGCCCATTGCCTTGGGAAGGATGAGATCCGCATAAAGCTTGATCTCGTACGCGCCGTCGGCTTGGTCAAACTTATCGTAGAAGGCCTGACCGATCTCAAGCGCCGTCTTATCGCCGAGAGCCACGCCGTCCTTGGTGCCCATAGCATCCACCCAGCTGAAGGCAACCGCATCGATGCTATCATAGATAACCTCTGCGTTTACAACGGTGCCGAGCATTTCCGCGGTAACAGGAACGAGGAGCGAGGCATCCACGCGAGCGTCAAAATAATAGGTAGCGGCGTTTCCGTCTGCATTTTCTACAATATGATTAAGTGCGGAAGCGTTGTAATAAGGAACCGCATCCTGCGCCCAATAGTCGGTATAGACACCGCCCCAGTTAATACCCATAACGGAAGCCGTATCGGTGGCAACCACGGTATCGAGCGTGTAGGTCACGCCCTCGGCAACGATGGTCTTAACAGCACCGTGCGCATAGAACTGACCTGCGGGGCGCTCGGGATATGCGCCGATGAAGGCATACGAGCAGCCTACCGTATAGTTGATCGCCTGGCCGCCGTGCGTTGTAACGGTATTTACACCGTAGAAGTTACAGTTCTTCATCGTGTTCACCGCCTTCATGGTGCCGTTGGCAAACAGAGAAACAGCGGAACCGGAGGTGTTGATGAAGTTACAGTTGTCATACGTACGAGCCGCACTCGTAAAGTGCCATACAAAGCCCGTGTTCGCTTTCGTTACAACGAAGGTACAGTTACGGATTCTCGACACGTGGCTTTCGTTCGACGCCTTACGGCCGATCAGAAGCAGGTAATCGGAGGTGCTGTTCGCGGTCTGCACGTAGGTACCGCCGTTAAGATATGCGGCGGCGCCGTACATGTCGGTATTGATCTTCTTACAGTAAACCGTGAGGTTCTTACCGTAATCGGTACGGGTATCATCGTATTCACCGATATGAAGGTCACCGTCGATACGGATACCGTTATATTTACCGTCGTTGGTACGGAACAGAGCATCAACCTTCGAGGAATCGAGCACGCCGCCCTCCTTGGAGGAGTAAAGGAAGAACTCGTTCTGGCGAACGTCAAAGGCGCCTCCGCCCGCGTTGGTTGTCAGCGTCAGCTTATGACCGTTCAGGTCCAGACGGTAAACCGACTCCGCCTTACCGATAATGGCAATACCCTCGGAGGAGATATCCGAATAGAGCACCGTGGTCGAGCCCAAGGCATTCATGTTCTGCAGATACGCCTTCAGCTCCGCGCCGGCCTTTGCCTCATCGGTGTAGTAAACCGTGCTACCGCCCGTAATCTCTACGGCGAAGGTAACCTTCTCGAAGCCGGAGACCACGATCGTTTTACCCAGCAAATCGGCAGTCACGGTCATATCCGTGAGCGCTGTGCCGTCTACCGAATACACAAGTCCGGCATCCGACTTCTTATAAAGCGTGTTACCCAGACCTTCATACACGTCACCGCGGGGAGGAACGATCAGTTCGCCCTCGGCGTACTGTGCCGTAGAACCGTCGGGGTAAACAACGGTTGCGACCTCGGCGGTCTCAGCGGATGCGATCGTTACGCAAGCGGCAACGAGCAACACCAGAGAGAGCGCGAGGATGAGGAGTTTTTTGCTGTTTTTCATACTTTTCTCCTTGAATTTGATAATTTAGTATTATACGTATATATTGTAACAAATTTCATCGAAAATTTCCATTGATAAATGCGACAATCTTTTTTGTATAAATTGTATAATTGCGCGCAATATAGTCAAAAATATCGTGACGGCGATCCCGCATTCGGGAAATCCGCAAGGCTCGAAAAACCGAGCATCCTATTATTTTATTTGGGAGGAATTTTATGAGATTACTGATCGAGGGCGTGACAGTGCTTTTGCTTGCAACCGTGCTGATGGCGGCTCTGCCGACCGAGGCGGAGGGACAGATTTACGAGGACACCGTGCGGCTACATATTCCCGCAAATTCCGACAGCGAGGAGGATCAGGCGGTAAAGATTTATATACGCGACCGATTACTTTCCAACTATGGAGCTATGCTTTCGGGGTATGAAAGCACAGAGAAGGCAAGCGCCGCGCTCGAGAATCTTTTGCCGAGGATCGAAAGCGACGTATGCTCTTGGCTGGCAGAGGAGGGATTTTCTTACGGCGCAAAAGTACAGCTTTGTAAAGAGTGGTACGAGCGGCGCGTTTACGCGGACGCCGTATACCCGGAGGGAGAATATCTCTCCTTGCAGATCATACTCGGCGAGGGCAAGGGAAAAAACTGGTGGTGCGTAATGTATCCTCCGCTTTGCCTTGATATGGCACTCGGCGACACGCTTCCTTACTCGGAGGAGGAGCGGGCGCTGATCGAAGGGAGATACAAGGTGAAGCTGAAGGCGCTGGAGATCGCCTCGGGGTTATGCCGCGCGGGGCGCGAGGGAAAGTTATGAGCTTGCAGAGCAAGCGTTATGAATTTGGCTATGCCAAATGTTATGATTGTCCCAAAGGGACAAACTATGATGCTCGCAAGCGAGCAACTATGATTGCTCTACGGGCAAGTAATGAAAGGTGCGTAGCACGCCTTGATTTTTTTCAAGGCGCCTCGCAAGGAGTATGATGCGTCAAAGGCGCAGTTAGAGCAAGAGATTTTATAAAAGGGACTTGATTTTTCTCGCGCTATATGATAAAATGGGAAAAGAAATCAACCGAGGAGAGGAGATACGCATGGCACAAAGCAAAAGCGAAAGCCGCATCGTTGCTGAAAATCGAAAGGCAAGGCATGATTATTTTGTGGAAGAGACCTACGAGGCCGGCATTGCTCTCTACGGCACGGAGGTAAAATCCATTCGGCGCGGCGGCGTCAACCTCAAGGATTCCTACTGCGATCTGCGCGACGGCGAGATATTCGCACTCGGCGTACATATCAGCCCTTACGAGCAGGGCAATATTTTCAACCGCGAGCCGCTCAGAGAGAAAAAGCTTCTCATGCACAAGCGCGAGATCATGAAGCTTCTCGGTCTTGTGACGCGTGACGGATACACGCTCGTTCCCCTTTCGCTCTACTTCAAGGGTTCGCACGTGAAAATGTGCATTGGGCTTTGCCGAGGAAAAAAGCTTTACGACAAGCGCGACAGTATCGCAAAGAGAGATGCGGAGCGCGAGATGGAAAGACGAATGAAGGACAGATGATAATCAAGCGAAGCGCATCTGAAAGCTTGCTTGCAAGTGCGCGAGCGCAGATTGCTCCGCGAGGCTTTTGCGAATGCAAAAAGGTGCGTAGCACGCCTTGATTTTTTTCAAGGCGCCTCGCAAGGAGTATGATCAAGTAAAA
>JAZQTA010000075.1:0-43396 GCA_045630385.1 Eubacteriales bacterium
CGCTATGCCCGTGATGGGCATAGCGCGATTTTTGTTTATCTCTTACCCGCAAGAGTTGAACCGATCTGCAAAGCATTTTCGCAAGACTGATTCATTTGCTTTTGGATTCTGCGATAAGTATTAATATACTCCTCGCAGTCTCTGTAGTGTTGCTCGAAGGGCTTCACCATGGAGCTATCACCCCACAGATCCCAAACCTTCTGCACACGGGACAGAGCCGCATAGTAATCGTTGAATGCGGTGTTGTACGCAGTGCCTGCAGTCAGATAGCCCTTAGCGATAAGGCTGTAAACGCTAAGGTCAACGATGGAGAGAACCTCCTCTTCCGTCGTATCCTCACCCGTGCCATAATCGATATCGGTAGCGGCCTTGGTCTTCCAAGCATACATATCCGTCCACTTGTAGCTGCAAGGATAGGTATCCTGACCGCCGGCGATGTCAACAATACCGGTCGCGGGATTATAGAATGCATCGGGAAGAAGCTCGAATACAACCGCCACACGGAAGTTGGTCTTCAGCTCTCTCTTAATGCAAAGTCTCTTTACGTACTCACGGGAGCTTTCCTTCTGATCGGGATAGTTCTGGTGCGTACCGTATCTGAAGGTTGCATCGAATACCATATCCTCGTCACCCGCGCCCGTTACGTAGAACTTATCCGAGGAGTCGGGGCTGACGATGGTAAGACGAAGCACGGAATAATGAGGATTGCCGTTTTCATCACGGTCGGGCGACTTATACTTCATGTAGCAAACGCGGCCGTTCTCGCTGAAGGAGGTAGAAATGGTAGCATCGGAGAAGTGCGCAAACCAATAGAAGGTCTCAAGCTTGGAGGCGATGATCTGGTCCTGCAGAATGACGGTCTGATAATCGTCGGTCGCAAGAACACCGCGCTGTGCGGAGCTGACCAGAGGATCCTTCGTTCCCTTAAGCTCGGGGTCTGCGGAATAAACGTCTATCATTTCGTAGATCGCGTATGCACCGTGATCATCCGCATACTGCGTTGCAAGAGGAGCAACACCCTTTACGCGCTGACCGAAGGGCAGAACGTCCTGATGCGAGGCAAGAACCACGCAGTTGTTACCCTCCGCACCGTGACGGTAGTAACGGAAACGGTTAGGAAGCGAGCCGTTGCTTCCGTAGGAAGCGCCGAAGAAGGAGGTCAGGTTGTAGTTATCCGCACCAAGGTCCCAGATCCAAGCGTGACCTGCGTTCCAGTACATGAATGCACCTGCATCCACGTCCGCGTGCGCAACCGCGTTCGTACCGCCGATGATCGACATGGTCATCGCGCCCTTTTCCCAAGAGGAACGCACGGAGTACGCGCCGCAGTAGTTCTTCAGACCCTGCATGTAGTAGGAAAGAGGAAGATCGATGCTTTCAACGCCGTCATACTCTGCCTCGTAGCAGAATACGTCGTAGAGGGAAGCGCTCTTCAGACCGTTCTCGATCTGATAGATACGGTGGTCGATAAGACCCTGGTCACCGGTGTACTTACCAACCCACATGAACCACTGGGTATCCATACCGCCGGTGTTGGGAGAGCTTCCGCCGCCACCCGCGTCGTTATAGGTCCAGATGTGCGCATCGGAGGACTCAACGTTTGCCGCGAAGTAGCAGGTTCTGTCAAAGCCGTAGCAGTCCATGATACCGTAATCCTTACCGGTGGAGCTTACGTAAGCGGCAGCCAGCTGGAATGCGGCGTTCGTACCGTAGGACCAGTACGAAGCAGACTCGTAGTACGCACCGTCGGGCGCATACTCGTCAAGACCGTTCACGAAGAAGTAGTACATCATGATGTCAAACATCTCGTTGGTCTCTTCACGGAACTCGGGATACTCGATCGTCATAAGTCCGCCAAGAGCCATACCCTTGGTACAAACGGCGTTCCAGTTATCCGTATTGGACTTCCACTCGAAACCGCCAAGGCATCGAACGGACGGGTGATCGGTCATGTCTCTTGCCTCTGCAAGCCAGCCCTCGTGAACGCCCTGGTTCATGATGATGGTGGCAAGATGCTTTCTGTCATAGGTCATAACCTCGGGGAAGGAGGGAGGCGTGAGATGCAGAACGTTGGTGATTCTTTTATCCTTCTGATCGTTCGAAAGCGCTCTGTTATCGATAGAATAGGTAACCTCGCCGGTCTCCTCGTTCACGGTCCTGATAACGACCGTCGATTCATCGGCGGCGGGAGCGGGAAGGTCGAGAGCCGCATACTCTGCAGCCGTCATGTAATAGTCAACAGAGGTATCGTTCTTGTCGCTATATACCTTGTAAACGTCAACGGCTCCGGTGGGGCGCGCTACGTTCTTTGCGGCAAGCGCATCCCATGCGGGGCAAAGCCAGTCGTATGCAATCGCAACGGTGGTCGTACCGTCGGCAGTGTTCAGGAAGTGGGTGGGTCCCCAGTGCTCCCAGATCGCGGTGTCACCGAGGATGGAGATCCAGTCAAATACGATCTGCGCATAGCGAAGGTCGCGCGTGATCTGATAGTATCTCGCCCAAGCCATGATATCACCGGTCGAAAGCGAGAAACGTCCGCCCGCGTCGTAACCGTCGGTGTAGTTACCGCCGTTCTTTACGAGCTGTCTGTTTATAATACCGCCGCGATAGTCCTGGAAGCCGATCGCGGAGCTACCGGGGTTCATACCAAGGTAGTTACCCTCGGAGTCAAGAATGAGCCATGAGCTGCCTGCGGCATACATCTTTATGGAGGTGGTAACTCTGTGAGGTGCGTTGTCGGGATCAGCCGCAACCGCATCGGGATCGTACTCGCCGTTTGTAAGGATATAAGCCTCGTCGTTTGCGTTGATCTGGATCCAGTTACGAACCCATTTATGAAGCGTAGTGCTGTATCCGTGAGGATCTGCGCCCGCAATGCCGAGAGCCTCCTTTTCGGAATCCGAAAGAGCCATCAGCTTATCGTAAGCCGCCTGATCGTTTGCAAGCCAAACGGCACGAAGGGTATCCCAACGGTCCTGATTCGCAAAGAGGTAGGGGTGCTCAAAGCCGGTATACTTCTCTACGTCCTCAACAAGGCGATCGCCGAAGCCTGCGCCCTTATTCTCATAGTCGTAGTCGAAGATGAACTTCTCCATGAGCACAGCCATGTCGGTAAGGTTTGCATCGCGGTTCCAAACGTTCTTCTTGCCGCAGAGGAAGATCAGACCCATTTCATCGTAGGTAACGTACAGAGGATTCTCCGTACCCTCCTGCGCAAAGAAGGTCTCAACGCTATCGAGAGGAATCACGATATAGCTGTATTCCTTACCCTCGATCACGGAGGTAGCATATCCGGGAGCGCCGGAAAGCTCAACGCGCTGACCGTTTACGGATGCGCTCTTCTGGCCGACGGTGATACAAACGGAGTTGGTGCCGCCGGTAGAGATCTCGATCGAGTTTTCTCTGATCTTAAAGCTCTCCTCGTAGCCGAGGTGCTGAAGGATCAGCTCCAACGGAACGTAAACGATGCCGTCGATCTTCACGGGAGCGCCGAAGGGATCGCCGTTATCCGCGGTGTAGATGTTCAGTTTCTTATGCTCCTTGGTGCCGCGATCCTTGTCGGTAACCACGTTGGTCATGTACCAGTTTACGTTTACCTTCATGGTAAGACCGCTCTTAATGTAGTCCGTGGGAGCAAGAACTGTTTCGCCGTAGATCTCAACGGTCTTCGCAGCGTTCTCCTTAACGAGAGAGCCTACACCGTAAAGGTGCAGATTCTCTTTCGCAACGAGATTCTGCGCGGTGTTGTAGAACACGAGATCGTCAACCATGTAGGTACGAGTCATGGAATTGAGAAGACGGGAGCCCATGCTGAAGGATACGGTCTGAAGCGATGCACCGCGCTGACCCTCGATCAGAGGAAGCGTTACGGACTTATTCAGTCCGCCGCCGTCAATGGTGATGGTGCAATTACGGATCGCGTCATCCCAAGCCATAACGAACTGGAAGTTGATCCACTCATCGTTTTTCACAGTGCCGATCACGGTATCAAGGCAGGTGATCTGGCCGTCCTTAATCGAGAGGAAGTCATAATCCGCGCCGGGCTTCGTTTTACCCATAACGATCGAGCCGTAATCCTGGTTGCTCTCGGTGGGAAGCTTGAGAGCAAAGGAAAGAACGGTGAGGCCCGTGGTGGGAATATTACCGCCGGGGATCGTCATGGTAGCCTTGCCGCCACTCAAAGACTCCTCTTTTTCGGTAAATTCCGCGTAGTAGTTGTAGTTAAAATCGTCATCATACTCGTGGTTGATGAAGGGCGTAATACCCGAGCTGATGCTCATTCCGTTGGCGCAGTCCCATCCTTCGTTAAACGAACGGTTGTAAAACATCTTTACCGAGATGTCCGTCTCGGTCTCAGCGGCCGAGGCGAACACTCCAAGCAAAGAGCACAGGGTTGCTACGATCAACAAGAAAGAGAGCAATCTGTTGAATTTGTTTTTCATGTTATTTCTCCTTACTGTGATCAATCGTAAAACTTCTTGAACAACGCAACCATAGTACGGTTTACAGGGAAGCTTGCACGCACGGTGCAAACAACGTCAAGCACGACGTCTACGTCCGCGTTGATAACGGTAACAAAGGAGGTGTACTGAGAAAGAATGATCTGATAGGTCTCAACGGCCTGTGCCATGGTAAACTCTACGGTATATTCCTTTTCATTTGCGATCTCGGTAAATACGAGAGAGCTTACGTAGGTCACGTCGATATCCGCGAAGGCGGCCTGTGCCTTCAGGAGCGCACGGTAGGTCTCCTTCATGCCGGTTGCTTTCTTCAATGCGTATGCGATCTCGATGAACGCATCACCGTTGATAGCCGCCTGGGTAAGGAATACCTCGCACGCCATATAGTTTTCAACGGCAAGCTGAGCCTCGGGAGAGGAGCTGTCCATGAAGTAGAAGAGAGTTGCTGCCTCATCACGCAGGCGAAGGATCTCGCTGTACTGCGCCTCAAAGCGCATCTGCGTTACGAGCGTGATAAACTTGAGCGTATTTGCGTTCAGGATCTCCTGGTATTCAATCCACTGCTCGTCTCTTCCCTCTGCAGTGCCGAACTGCTGCTCCATGATCTCAAACTGGGAGTAGATACCCTTGATGGAATCGTGCGTCATATCAATCGTTGCGGCGTTCTCCTCGAGGTAAGCCTTCACCGCACGGTAGATACCGAGCTTATTGATGTAAGCAGAGGTGGGAGCATTGAACTGGTCGATCAGATCCTGCACGGTTGCCGCGTGGTCGCGCTGAAGCGCATCGTAGAACGTTTCGTTCATTACGTTATAAACGGCGATCGCTGCTTCAACGGCGACGTCCTTCGCGTTGTACTTGCCTTCAAGAAGAATGCTGCGAACCATGACGATGTACTTATTGAGGCTCGCGTAGTTCTTCATTGCCTCCTCGGGCGTTGCGGGGAAGCGCGCCATACAGTCAACGATCAGCTTATTGTTGTCCTTAATGATCTGCGACTCAAGAAGCGCGTTCTGCTCGTTGAAGAGGCTAATCGCTTCTGTGAATTCGGCAACCTCCGTTTTGATCGCGTTAAGATCGAAATATCCGAGAGCGGCATCTCTCTCCATCTCCGCCATCATGGAAGCGGCGCTGTTTCTGTGAACCGTACGGCTGTAAAGGTCGCGCGCGGCGGCAAACTTTTCAACCATCTGGATGTATGCATCTGCTCTGGAGTACGCCTCGATCTCTCTTTCAACGGCAACCTTGTTTTCAAGCACAAGCGCGTACGCTTCCTGCTGCTCTGCGTTGAAGCGGGAGATGTAGCTGGCGTTTGCCTCCACGTAAGCCTCAAAGTTTGCAAGAGCGGTCTGTCTCTTGGAAAGATTTGCGATACCCTTAAGAGCAAGGATATTCGCCATCTGATCGCATACGCTATCAAACGCAGAATCGATGAGCTCGCCCTCGATCACGGCGTCTGCGCGCTCGGCTACCCAGAAATAATCGTCAATCGCCTGCTTGAGCTCCGCGTAGGTGATGCCGGGATCTGCACCGTCGCTCCAATAGGTGGTCTCATCGAAGAGGTAACCCTCTTCGCCGCCTTCTTCCTTGACACCCCAATAGAGGTTGATCTTGGATGCGATATCCTCGTAGCACATCTTCGCATCGGATGCGGTGCCGGATACGCCGTTCAGGTAATCCTTAACGTAATTGGTATAATAAGCGAACATCTTTGCCGCGCTCATCTCATTGAAGAGATTGAGGTTGCGAGGCTGATCGCCAACGTAAAGCTGCAGGTTGTCAATAGAGAAGGATCCGACGGCACCGCTCTGCGAGTGTCCGATACGGAGCGCTTCGGTGAAGTTGAAGGGACCTGCCTGTGCGCAGGACCACTTATCCACGCCGTCCTTCACGATCTTCTCGTCGTTTACGTAGTAGGAAACCATCTTTTCCTGCGCGTTATAAACGATCACGAAGTGCGTCCACTGTCCGGGGATGATGTAGCCGCCCTCGCGGTCGGTCAGGACGGGGCCCTTACCGTGGGACTTACCGTTGGGAGCAATGATCTGTCCGTCGCCGCTGATCGCGCCGATCCAGGGATAGATACGCTTGGAGGGATCATTCAAGAGGTATGCGCCGGAGTTGAAGGATACGCCGTCCTTGGGCCAGGTGCTAAAGGTCGTGATATCCATCTCGATGATCACGTTCTCGGTCGAGGAGGGCATGGTTGCCTGAATAAATCCATCACCGCCGCCGACAACATAATCAAAGGTCATGTAGAACTGCGAGCCGCCCGCACCGTACTCTCTGCCGTCCTGTTTATTAAACTTGTTGCCTGCCAGCTGTGCGTTGGGCTGTCTGGTATCTCCATCGTAAATGGTAGAACCGGAGGACTGATACTCGCCGAGAGAAACGTTCTTTTCTCTCTCGTCCACGATCGCCTGGCGCCAAACCTTTACCTTGTTTGCCAGCTCGTCATACTCCTGATAGAAGAGCGCGCTGGGAGAGGTGGTATCAGACGCGTCGGGGCGGGTGATCTTGTTCTGACGGATATACTCGTCAAGGTGCATAAGCGCATAAACCTTGTCGAAGCTATCCGCATCCACAACGGCGATAAGCGCATCCAGATACGGTCTTGCACCGGGAACGTTCGCGTCACCAATTCTTACTTCGATTTTATTCAAATAATAGAGGTAGAGAAGATAACCTTCGGACTCAACGTCCACGGAAGCGATGTTACTGCCAGCCAAAGTCTTCAATTCATTATAAAGAGCAAAGGCGGCATCATCGTCTGCTGCGGCATACGCCGCCTCGATCTCACAAAGCTTGGTGAGGAATGCGGTTACGTAATAATTGGAATAGAACTCCGTAAGGAGGATGGGATTCTCACCGTAAGTGAAGACAAGACCCACGCCGTACTCACCGAGCAGAGCCACTCTCTGCTGTCTGAAGGCGAGCTCCTCAGCCGTCATATCCGCAAGATTTTCGGTTTCGGGAAGCGGAGCGACCACGTCGATCTCGGCAAGCAGCTCCTGCAGCTCGGTGAGCATGCGGGTTTCAGCCTTCTCGGCCGCCTTCTTTACTCTGCTCGTCAAGGTCTTATTCTCAACGGCCGAATAATAATACGCCGTAGAAGTGGTAAGGTAGCCCTTGTTCAGGAAGTCGAACGACTCGCGAACCGATACAAAGGCGTTGACGTATTCGCCCGTTGCTTCATCTTTATTGCCCGAAAGCTCGGCGATCTGAAGCCACTTTTCCAAAACGCCCCTGATCTCGGTCTTCGCCGCGGCGCAGATCTCTTCATAGATCGCAAGCAGAGGCGCAGTATACTCGGGATCGGCAGAGCTGATGCTGCCCGAAACGAGGTTATAAGAGGAAACCGCCTTCTTATAGAGCGCGTTTCTCTCGGCGTAAAGGCCGTCATCCTCGGTCATCTCGCCCATCGCTACCCAGAAATCGTAAATGTTCGCATACAAAGTTGCGGCGTTTACGTCCTTATCATAGGTGGAAACACCGAGATAGCAGGTATCCACGAGGTTAAACAGCTCATCCACTACGGCAAGAATATCCGCCGCAGATTTAAGAGGACCGTTGTAGCCCGGGGCGAACACGTCGGCAACGTCCTTCTTGTATCCGTCAGCCATCTTGCGAAGGCGGGATACAACGGAGGTCGCATCCGCAGTATCTACAAGCTTATTGTAGCGCTCTGCAAAATCCGCACCGTAGGGTTCAAGCGTTTCGCTGACGTACGTATTGTTCTTCAGCTCGGCAAGTGCCTTCAGATACTCGCCCTGCAGAGTGAGAACCTTCGTGCGCTCGATCTGGTTGAGATATGCGTAGAGCATAGCGTAGTTCGCATAGTAACGGACGTTCGAGAAATCAGAAACGCTCGTATCGAAATAGCAGTCCGTGAAATACGCCTCGATCTCGGCGGCGATCGCCTTTGCCTGCTCAAAGCCGGTGGTGGAAAGGCACGCCTTATCGGTGAGTGCAAGGATCTCGGCAAAGAGCGTATCGCGGATCTCTGCGTAGATCTCCTTGAACCAGTCGTTCAAAAGCTTGTAATCCGCCGTTTTGTTCACGGCCTCATCCGCATCCAGCGAGCTTTCCTTCTGGTTATATACCCAAAGAAGGGATGCGCCCTTGTCCTTATAAAGCACGGTTTCCTCGGCACTCTGCAGCTTCGCAATGGCCTCGGCAATCTTGGTGCGGGTCTCGATCTCTGCATATTCCGCGGAATCAAAGTCAAAATAGCCGCGGGCATCTCCGCTGCGGGAAACTAAAGAAGCAAGACCTGCATAGAGCATCTCGGCATCCGCCTTCGACGTCTCCTTTTCAAGCAACTTATCAAGAGCCGCCCGCGCCTCGGTCACGCAATCCTCCTTCAGCTTATCCTGATGTGCCCAATAGCTTACTCGGAAGCTCAGCCATTCTTGGCTGTTTCGGATCGTCGCCATGTTGGAGTCGATCAGCCTATCCAGCTCGCGCATCTTCTGCGAGCGAACAGCAATAAAATCGCCTTCCTTCGTTGCCGCATCCAAAAGTTCCTGCGCTTCGGCCATGATCTCAGCCGGCGTATCCGCCGCAAGAGAAACCACAGTCGCACCGCAGATCAGCAGCACAAGGGCCAGCATGGTTACAAGAAGTTTTTTAAGGTTCTTCATGTTCTTCTCCTCATAGTAGTTTTTTACTGCACCCATTATACACTTTATTTTATATAATTGCAAGAACTTTTTTAAACTTTCGTGCATTCTGCCCATAATTTTCTATTTTTTTCACAAAGCGGTTTTTGGGCATTATCTCTATTATTTTCCTGTATTCTTCAGCAACATGCACAAACGATCATTTTTCGTTCGCAAGCTTGCAATTTTGAAGACATAATGTGAGGTGTCATATAATAAATTATGTAGATGAAAAAAAGGCGTCCGCGCCCGTTGCCGCCCCCCAAAAAACGCATCCGAACGGAGCCGCCGGCACACTTTTTCTTACACGTAAAAAGCCCCCTCCTCTCTAAGGTGCACCGCGGAGCACCCCCCAAAAAAAACGCAACCGCGCACAGTGCGTGACCGTGAGCGGCGCTTTGCCTGCAGAGACGAGCCTTGTAAAAAACGGCTCGGCCGCCGCAGGGCAGCCGGGCGCACCAAAAAACGAAAGTGAAAATTCCGCAAAATTCCGCATAAAAAAATCGCACCCGAGAAATCTCAAGTGCGATTTTCATCATATTTTGCAAACAAAAGTTGTCTTTTTTAACGAATTCCGTACTTTTCGATGATGTAATCCATATCCTTATCACCGCGGCCGGAAAGGTTGATCAGCACTGATCCCTTGCCCATCGTCTTGGCGAGCTTGATGCCGTATGCAACGGCGTGCGCGCTTTCGATCGCGGGGATAATGCCCTCCAGACGGGAAAGCGTGAAGAACGCGTCGATGGTCTCCTCATCGTCCACAACGTCATATTTCACTCTGCCGAGATCGTGCAGGAAGCAATGCTCGGGGCCGCTGGCAGGATAGTCAAGACCGCTGGCAACGGAATATACGGGCGCGGGCTCGCCGTTTTCATCCTTCAGCATGATGGTGCTGAAGCCGTGCATGATGCCCTCCTCGCCGTACTTCAGGCTTGCCGCGTGGTCGCCAAGCTTCGGGCCTCTGCCGAGAGGCTCGATGCCGTAGATATCCACGGGATCGTTCAGGAATCCGGAAAACATACCCATAGCGTTCGATCCGCCGCCAACGCAGGCAACGACCGCATCGGGAAGCTCACCCGTCATGCCGACGAACTGCTCTCTTGCCTCAATACCGACAACGCTCTGGAAATCGCGCACCATCGTGGGGAACGGATGCGGTCCGAGAACCGAGCCGATGCAATAAATCGCATCCTTATATTCCTTGCAGTATGCGTCGAACGCGGCGTCCACCGCCTCCTTCAGCGTCTGCAGACCTTCGGTTACCTCCACCACTCTCGCGCCGAGGATCTTCATTCTTGCTACGTTGGGAGCCTGCTTCTTGATGTCCACGGAGCCCATGTAAATGTCACACTCAAGGCCGAAATACGCCGCCGCAGTCGCAAGCGCAACGCCGTGCTGGCCCGCGCCCGTCTCCGCAATGACCTTCTTCTTACCCATGTACTTTGCAAGCAGAGCCTCGCCCATGCAATGGTTCAGCTTGTGTGCGCCCGTGTGGTTCAGATCCTCACGCTTCACGTACAGCTGTACGCCCGTGCCGATATGATTGGAAAGACGCTCAAGGTAGGAAATGGGAGTCGGTCTTCCCTGGAACTCCTTGCGGATCTTGCGCAGCTCCGCGATAAACTTCGAGGACTTGCAGATCGTCTGATATGCCGCAGAGATCTCCTGCATCGCAACCTGCAGCTCGGGCGAAACGTACGAGCCGCCGTACTTACCGAAGTATCCGTTCGCGTCGGGATACTGCTTGAAGTATGTGTCAAAATCAACGTTGTTAAATTTCATTTTTCTTTCTCCTTACAAATCTCTTTTTTATTCGAATTGCGGATTTTACCGCTATTTTGTAAACAATTGTTTTCTTTTTCAGTATTCTTCGCGGAGACGCCATCGTCTTCCTTCGCGCTTTGTATATTTCATTGGTGTCTCCTTTCTTTTGGAAATTTTAATACCGCATCGCACGATTTATGCACTAAAAAAATAACCCGGGTATAACCATTAACGTTATACCCGGGGCGATTAACAAATCACGGTGCCACCCGATTTCAGGTTCATAAGAACCTCTCATGCGAACGAGCCATTCGCCGCGCGTATAACGGTGCGCCTCCGTCAAAGCCTACTCGCATTCTTTCGGTTTGCCCTCGAAAGCCCATTCCCCCGGCCATTCCCTACCGCAATCGCACCGCCTGCGGCTCTCTGTAAGGTTCAAAGGAGGGGTACTCCTCTTTCTCTTCGGTTTCATGCACTCATTTTAGCATACTTTTGCGCGCTTGTCAACCCTTTTTTTGATTTTTGCACCGCGGCAATATTTTCCGCCGCGCATCGGCATTGACGACGCGCGCTCACAAAAACTCCATCGTCTTTTTTAATCCGAGTTCTTTTGTGTAGTACGGCTGTGAAAAGGCTTGATTTCCGTCAAAATCGGTGACGACAACACGCACGTAATCGTAGCGGCAGGGATCGTCAAGCTTAAATACCGCCTCGGTCACGGGAGCATCCACCGTGCCCAGACGTCTGAATGCTTTTCTCGCGCCCGTAAACACGCGGATCTCCTTGCAGGCAGGGGCTTCGATATGAAGCTCACCGTTCTCAAACCAAATGGCATCGATCAAGGCGCCCGTGGAGGCATAATAGTTGCCCGCAAGCAAGGCATCCGTGATCGCCTTATAGGAAAGCGCCTCTGCGCCGATCATGTTGAACGCGCCGAAGGCATCCTTTCCGACGGAGTGGTTATCGTCGTTGGCCGAGCAAAAAACGCGTTTTCCGCCCGTGAGCATATCGTCAAAGACCTGCTCATTCACCTCGGGATACCCCATTTCCACGCAAGCGTAGTTCACGATCTCCATGGCGTGCATCCCCTCGTAGCCCATATATTCGGGATAGTGCTCGAGCGACCAAGAGGGGTGGTTATAGGTGACGAAAAAGCCCGCATCACGGCAGGTCTTCATCATCTCGCTGATGCCCTCGTGGCTGTACTTTCGTACGTAATCGGGCAAGCTCTCGTCGAATTTCACGAGTGCACGCGATTTCACCGCACCGGCATAGCAATATTCCGTTCTGTGAAACAGTGGCTGAATTTCGGTTTTCTCATCGAGCGCGATCGCACAGAAATGGCAAACGCGGTGCACCCCGGAGGTTGCCTCGGCATCGTATTCGATACCGTTCAGCATCAAAAATCCGTCCTCGGACATATCGTTATGCGGAATGAATACGTTATGGTCGGTAAGCGCAAGCACGCTGTACCCCTTCTCCTTATACGCCTTTTTTATCTCCTCGGGCGTAGCGCGGCCGTCCGAAAGCGTGGAATGCGAATGCAGATTCGCCTTGTAATATTTTAAGTTCTTCGGTAAAAGATCGATTCTCATGGTTTTTCTCCCTTCTGATTATTGCGGCTCGGCAAGCGTGATACCGAGCTCGTCAAAGAAATACGCGCGGCTATACGCACGGTTTCCGTCAAAATCCGTAACCGTTACGCGGAAATATTTGCATCTTACGTCGGGAAGCGGCACCGAAAGGCGCGTCACGGGTGCATCCTTCGTTCCCACCTCGCGATAGGCCTTGCGGAAGCCCGTGAACACGCGGATCTCCCTTGCATCGGGCGCTTCCACACAGATCCTGCCGTCCTCGATATAAATCGTATCGATTTTCGCTCCCGTGGAGGCGTAGTATCTACCCGCGAGGAGTGCATCCGTGATCGCCTTATAGGAAAGCTTCTCTGCGCCGATCACGTTAAACGCGCCGAAGATCTCTCGTTCGGTCGAATGGCTATCGTCGTTTGCCGAGCAGAAAACGCGCTTGCCACCCGTGAGCATATCGTCATAGACCTGCTCATTCACCTCGGGATATCCTCTCTCCACACAAGTATGGTTCACGATCTCGATCGCGTGCATCCCCTCGTAGCCCATGTATTCGGGATAATGCTCCAACGACCAGCAGGGGTGGTTATAGGTGACGAAAAAGCCCGCATCGCGGCAGGTCCTCATCATTTCGCTGACGCCCTCGTGGCTGTACCTTCGCACGTAATCGGGCAGGCGCTCGTCAAATTTCACCAGTTCTACGGCTTCCTTCGCGGTATGCGCAAAATATTCCGTGCGATGAAAGAGAGGCTGAAGCTCGGTGCGCTCATCCGATGCGATCGCGCAAAAATGACAGGTGCGGTACGAGCCGTCGCGCGCATCGATATTGTATTCGATGCCGTTCAGCATTAAAAAGTCATCCTCGGACATATCGTTATGCGGGATAAATACGTTATGGTCGGTCATCGCAAGCACCGAGTATCCCTTTTCCTTATACGCCCTTTTCATCTCCTCGGGCGCCGCGCGGCCGGTGGAAAGCGTGGAATGCGAATGCAGATTTGCCTTGTAATAATTTAGATTCTTCGGCAAAAGATCGATTCTCATTGCGCCCCCATTACTGCGGATCGGCAAGCGTGATACCGAGCTCGTCAAAGAAATACGCGTTGCTATACGCACGGTTTCCGTCAAAATCCGTAACCGTCACGCGGAAATATTTGCATCTGCTATCGGGGAGCGCCATCGAAAGGCTTTCGGCAGGCGCATCCTTCGTTCCGATCTTGCGGTAAGCCTTGCGAAAGCCCGTGAAAATGCGGATCTCCTTGGCACCCGGCGCTTCCACACAGATCTTGCCGTCCTCGATATAGATCGCATCGATTTTTGCGCCCGTGGAGGCATAGAAGCAGCCCTTGAAGAGCGAATCCATCACGCTTTCGTATTTTAATTCCTTCGCGCCGATCATCGTGAAGGCACCGAAGGCATCCTTGCCGACGGTATGGTTATCGTCGGTCGCAACGCAGAAAACGCGCTTGCCGCCCGTGAGCATATCGTCGTATACCTGCTCGTTGAACTCGGGATAGCCGGCCTGCACGCTACCGTAGTTGACGATCTCCATCGCGTGCATTCCCTCGTAGCCCATATAATCGGGATAATGCTCCATCGACCAGCAGGGGTGGTTATAGAACACGAAAAAGCCGAGCTCGCGGCAGGTCTTCATCATCTCGCTTATGCACTCGTGGCTGTATTCTCTTTCAAAGTCGGGAAGGCTCTCGTCATATTTTATCTGCGCTCTTGCCGCAATGCCGCCTGCCCAAACGTACTTCGTTCGATGATAGAGCGGCTGAAAAACCGTATCGGGCGAGCCTGCGATCGCGTTGAAATGGCAATGACGGTCGGTGTTTCCCCAATCCGACTTCTCGTATTCAAGGCCGTTCAGCATCAAAAAATCAGGCTCAGTCAGATCGTTATGCGGAATAAACACGCTGTGATCCGTGATGGCGAGGATAGAATATCCCTTCGCCTTATAGGCGGCCTTCATCTCCTCGGGCCAGATGCCGCCGTCAGATAGGCGGGAATGCGAATGCAGATTCGCCTTATAATAATTTAAGTCCTTCGGTAAAAGCTCGATTTTCATACTCTGCTCCTTTTTTGCACTGATGTCTTGACAAGTTTTTTCACGTACGCGCGTGGAGATATGCTCCATTATAGCACAAGCAAAAAGGAATTGTCAAGGCGGCTTGATTTTTTTCTTGATCTGTGTTATACTGTTAAAAACACTTCATGAAGGGAGAGTCCGTATGCATATTCTTGAATCGGGCGAAATGTATATCGAAACCATTTACGTGCTGACGAAAAAGGGCGCACCGCCCCGCGCCATCGACGTAGGCGAGCACATGGGCTTTTCCAAGCCCAGCGTGAGCCGCGCGATCGGTATTCTCAAGAAAAACGGCTTCGTCACCGTCGGGGATGACGGCGCGATCACCCTCACGGACGAGGGCATCGCTATTGCCGAAAAGATCTTCGAGCGGCACACGATCCTCACGGCCTTCCTTGAAAAGATCGGTGTCCCCCCCGAGGTCGCAGAGCAGGATGCCTGCAAGATCGAGCACCGCATCAGCGACGATTCGGTGGCCGCGATCAAGCGATTTTTGTAATTTTGCTTCCCTTTCATTTTTAAAAAAACCGAGGCTTTGTTTTTAGCAAAAAGCCTCGGTTTTCTTGTTTTTTGTAAACTTTTGTTTTCTTTTTATGCAAGTATTCCGTACAGAACGACCTCGCCGCAATGCGGAAGCTCCTTGTTTTCATTCGTCATGGGATAGAAGAATTTCACTTCCTTGACCGCAACGTCGGGGCGGCGGTTCTTAAAGGTGGTGGCATACACGGTGCGTACGCCGTCCTTGGTATTCACGGGATACGCGTCACAGGTGGCGGTCACGCCCTTGAACCAACCGTCCTTAAAGCCGCAGATCGCCGCAGGCTGCACGAGCTCGCCGGTCTTTGCCACACCGCTCTCGTCCTCCGCGCTCTTTACGGGCTGTTTTGGCGCAAGGGGCATAAAGTCACATTTTATATCACCGATATCATGGCCGTATTCCAGCGTATAGGAATAAACAAGTCCATCCTCGTAGGTAACGCTGTAATAGCCGAGCAGAAGCGGCGTTCTGTCATGGAAATACCAGGTCTGCTCGCGCTTCGGAGGCTTGCCCTCTCCGAAATCGGTTGCGTGCAGGATCGTGATATCGCCCACCGCCTTGCCAACGGTCACCGTGCTCTCTACCGCAGGTGCACCGAGAAGGCCGACCGCGAAGCGGTCACAGAATACGCGAGAGCGCTCCGAGCCCTCTATGGGAGAAATGCGGATCACCTCGCCCTGCGCAGGGTAGAAATTTCCGCCAAGGTACGGTGCCGCATCCGTTCTGTGCAGGAAGGCGCGAACCGCAGGCATCAGATCGTTTGTGCGAAGCGCGTACGCGGCGCGTTTATGATCGTCGTAATCCTGCTCCCAAAGAACGGCGGAGGAGAATACGAAATCATAAAACCAGCCGTTGCGCGAAAGCTCGTTGAAGTCGGTCACGCACCAGGTGGAGACCTCCGCGCCGAGGAAGCCCTTGTTTTTCACAAGCGTCTGCCAATGCGTGATGCTCTGGCCGTGGAAGTTTCCGTAAAGGAAGGAGATGCCGCGCTCGGAGAATTCCGAGGTGGAATAAATGCTCTGCATCCATTGCCAGTCCAGCATCGTGATATCGGTGGGGATCATGTCAATAGCGTTGTAGGTCGCATCCATCGTCCACACGCGCCCGAAGCGGCCGCCGGCGTTAATCTTTCCGCCCGCTCTTCTGCCGTATTGGTTGATATAGTTCTGAAGGCTCTCGCCCCACATGAACATTTTTACGCCCATTGCCTCCCAGATATCGTGCAAGCGATTGAGATCGTGCGCCACGAGCTCCGCACCGCTCTTGCCCTTGCAGCGAGGGCACTTGCCAAGGATACGGATCTCATCGTGACCGATGGAAACCTTCGTGAAGCCGAGAAGCTCGTGCAGCTCCCTCGCGATATCCTCGTAAAGGCGGTAGCTCGCATCGTTCATCGGGCACCATGTGTCGGGATAGGGCTCAAAGGCCTGCTCCGCGATCTCGGGATGCGAAAGCGTGAGGTAATACGCGTGCGAAAGCGCCTGGATCTCGGGGATAACCTCCATGCCAAGGGAACGGATATAATCCACGATCTGCTTCAGCTCGCTCTTTTTGAGGCAATGACCGCCCGCGAGCTCCACGTGCGTGGAATCCTTCCAATGCGCCTCAGATGCCTGCAAGCCCTGCGGACCGCCGAAATAATCTCTCGCCTCGCGGCAAAATCTCTTCCAGGTGGCATTGATCTCGGGATGGCTCTCGTACTCCACGCCGCCGCCGATCTCAAGGAAAACGGTATTGTATTTTAAGCGAGCAAGCAGATCCATCACGCGGAAAAATTCGCCCTCGATCACGTCACTGGGAGGAAGATACATATGCACGCCGCGCACCTTGCAAAGCGGCTCGTCGTAAAGCTTCATCGCGGGCATAGCGCCGCCCTCGGCGATCTGCGCAAGCGTACCCGCGGCGTAAACGAAGCCGCCAAGGCTTCTTGCACGCACGGTAACACCGCCCTCGTCCGCCTCGATCGCATAGCCCTCTGCGTTTTCGATCGCATCGTCCTTCACAAGGCAAACGTTGCCCCCCTCGCAGGCACGAAGGCCGCTTCCCTCTGCGGCGCGAAGAAACGAATCAAGCGCGAACGCCGCATCCGCCTCGGCACGCACGCCCGAAAGCCTTACCGATCCGCCGAGCGCCTCCACGGATAGGGGCGTGGGATAAATCTTTTCCTGAATGCTCATAGAATACTCCTTAAAATGCGGCGCACGGCACCGTTTTTTTCTTTGAGTATATCAATAATCCGCACCGCCGTCAAGTGTTTTTTCAAAACTTCGCAAAATAAAGATAAAAAAAGCAAAATAAAGATATTTTATCTTGATTTTCCCTCGCTGCTGTGGTAATATATTTTGGTAATGAGAAAACAAAAGAGGGAAAAGAATGAACCCAACTTTTTTTAAGCATCCCACACTTCGCGGCCACGCTCTTGCGAGCTTCACCGCCTTTTTCTGGGGCATCACCTTTATCTGCACCAAGCATCTCGGCCTCTATTTTTCCTCGCTCGAGATCCTTTTTATCCGCTACCTCATTGCTTACGCGCTGCTTTGGTGCATGCATCCGCACGCGCTTCGCATCAAAAATTTAAAGCAAGAGGGCATGATCCTTCTTTGCGGACTTACGGGTGCACTCGTTTATCAGTATCTTGAGAATCTTTCGGTGTCCTACACCACGGCGGCCAGCGTTTCCTTTATCTGCGCGATCACGCCGATATGCACAGCGCTTCTCGCTTGGCTCTTTTTAAAGGAGCGCGTTCGGGCGCGCACCTGGCTTGGCATGGTCATTGCCCTGATCGGCGTTTTCTTTATCTGCTTCGGCGATGCGGGCAGGATTGAAACCGGCCTTACGGGAGACCTGATCATGCTCGGCGGTATCTGGCTTTGGTCCGTCTACTCGGTGCTGATCAAAAAGGTGGGCGATTTCGGATATGCGGGGCTTGCCGTCACGCGTAGGATCTTCTTTTACGCTCTCGTTTTCATGCTTCCCTTCATGATCAAAAGCTTCGGCACAATGCCGTACGGTGCGCTTACGCGCCTCGACGTATTCCCGAACCTTCTTTTCCTCGGCGCGATCGCATCCGCAATCTGCTTTTCCACCTGGAACCGATCGGTGGAGCTTCTCGGCGCCACCACCACCAGCCTCTATCTCTTCGCCATGCCCCTGATCACCCTGGTGGCAGAGCTGATCTACACAAAGCAGCTTCCCGGCGCCTTTTCCCTTCTCGGCATGGGCATTACGCTGATCGGTCTCGGCATTTCCGAGCTTTCCTTCAAAAAGCGCACACAAAGCAAAAACAACAGTTAAACGGAGAATAAAAATCATGGAATCCAAAAAAAGTCTATCTCCCGCCAAAATCGCATTTTTGGTCGGAATCGTTTGTATTGGAACTTATGTTGTAAACTATTATTTGCGAAACATGCTTTCCGTCACAACGCCGGAGCTTTTGCTTGACGGAAGCTTCACGGCGGACAGCATCGGTTTTCTTTCCTCTGTCTACATGGTGTTTTACGCGGGTGGACAGCTTGTGAACGGATTTCTCGGCGATATGCTCTCTCCGAAGCTTATGATCCTCGGCGGCATCGGCCTTGGCGGCGCGGCCATGGTTGTGTTTCCGTTTCTTCCCTATCAGTGGCTCAGAGTGATCTGTTTTGCAATCCTCGGCTTCGGCCTCTCCATGGTGCGCGGGCCGCTGATGAAGATCATTTCCGAAAACACGGAAAAGCGCCACGCGCGCCTCATCTGCGTTTTCTTCTCGTTCGCATCCTTTAGCGGCCCCTTGATCGCCTCGCTCTTTGTGATGGCGCTCCCCGCAAAATATGCCTTTATCGCTTCCGGCAGCGTAGCCGCGGCGATGGCGCTGATCGCCGTTCTGACACTCTCTGCCATGCAGAAAAGATCCCTCGTTTCCTTCCGCCCCGCAAAGGTGCGCGGGCTTTCCTCGATCACCGAGGTTTTCCGCATCGAGGGCTTCGCGTTTTTCATGGTGATCGCTTGCCTTGTGGAGATCTCGGCGGCCTCGGTCTCCTTCTGGATCCCCACCTATCTTTCTCTGCACCTCGGGTTTGACACCACCACGGCCAACCTCGTTTTCTCCATGATCTCGATCTGCCGCTCCGTCATGCCCTTCGTTTCCCTGATGATCTTCAACGCCATCGGCGAGCGTGCGCGCCCGATCATGCGCACGGGCTTTACACTTTCGGCGGTCTTCTTCCTTTTGATGCAGATTGTGCACGTCCCCGTTTTCAACGTGATCCTTCTGATTCTTGCCCTGATGTGCATGAGCGGCGTTTCCGCCATGCTCTGGAGCATCTATATTCCCGGACTCGGCAAGACCGGACGCGCCTCCAGCGCCAACGGCGTTCTCGATTGCACGGGGTATATCGCGGCCGCACTCGCCAATCTTTTGTTCGCGCGTCTTATGACGAACGCGGGCTGGAGCACCGTGCTTTTCGTTTGGGCGAGCGTAGGCGTCATCGGTCTTATCACCACCTTCATTTTCCGCAAGCAAGTCAGATAAGGAGTTTTCTTATGGAATGCACCTTCAAAAAATATTTTCCCTTCTGGGATTCTCTTTCGGACGAGGACCGTGCGCTTCTTTGCGCCAATGCGACCGAGGAGCATTTCGAGCGCTCCCGCCCCGTGCACGATAGCACGGGCTGCTCGGGGCTTTTCATGGTAAAAAGCGGCCGTCTGCGCGTTTACATCCTCTCCGAGGACGGCAAGGAGATCACGCTTTACCGCCTCGAGGCCGGTGACGTTTGTATGCTTGCCGCCTCCTGCGTGATCCAAAGCATCACCTTCGACGTCTTTATCGATGCCGAGATTCCCTCGGATTGCTACCGCGTCAGCGCGGCCATCTTCGGCGAGCTGACCGAGCGCATACCCGCCGTGAAAATTTTCGGGCTCGAAACCGCGGTGCAGCGCTTCTCCGACGTCATGTGGGTGATGCAGCAGCTCGTTTTCATGAGCATGGATCAGCGCATCGCGATCTTTCTTTCGGACGAGGCGAGCCGCGAGGGCGCCGACACCGTGACCGCAACGCACGAGCAGATCGCGCGCCATCTCGGCACGGCGCGCGAGGTGGTTTCCCGCGTGCTCAAGCACATGGCGGCGGACGGACTTTTGGAGGTCTCGCGCGGCGGCATCCGCATCAAGGACAAAAAAGCCCTCACGCGCCTTGCACGCATATGAATCGCAGGGCACAATCGGAAAAAGAGGATGACTCTTTGCCATTTTCGGCTGAAGTCACCCTCTTTATTTTTTGTCGTTGAATTTTGTCCGGAGCCGTCGCTTACGCGTCGATTTCTTTAAGCAGCGCATCCTTCGGTCTTGCGCCGACGATACGCTTGATCTCGTCACCGCCATCCAGGAGAACGAGCGTGGGAATGCTCATCACTCCGAATTTCGCCGCGAGCTCCGCACTTTCGTCCACGTTGACCTTCGCCACCTTCAGATCGGCTCTCTCCGCGCTGACCGCCTCGAGGATCGGCGCCATCATGCGGCATGGGCCGCACCAATCGGCATAGAAATCCACGAGAACGAGTCCGTTCTTCACCGCCTCGTTAAAATTTTCGTTATTCAGCTTCAAAACACTCATTTTTATATCTCCTTATATGAATAAATTTTTCTTTTGTACTCTTATTATACCGCAGCTTCGCTTTCTTTTCCGTGACTTTATCACAAAAGCGAAAATTATTTGATACCCGAAATACCGAGCACAAGATCCGAGTATTTCAGCGTTCCGACCGCAAAGGAAACAAGATTGCCGTCGCGACCGATAAAGAAGGTCGCCGGAATGGTGGTAACCTTAAAGGCAACGGATGCGCTTCCCGTACGGTCGTGCAGGATCGGGAAGGTATAGCCCTGTTTTTTAAGATATTTTTCCGCCTCGGAGAGTGAATTATCCAGACTGATGAAAAGAAAGGTGACCTCTTCCCGATTCGCAACGTATTGCGACTGGAAGTACGGCATCTCGTTGCGGCAGGGCTGGCACCAGCTGGCAAAGAAATTCAAAACGATGGGCTTGCCGAAATGATCCGAAAGCTTCACCGCCTTGCCGTTCTTATCGTAGACCGTGAAATCCTTCACGGTGGGTGCCGAAGGCGGCGTTACGGGCAGAGCCTCGGGCGGCTTCTGCGTTTGATCGCTCCCCGTATCCTCGCCCTCTGAGGGTTCTTGCGCGGGCGGAACTTGCGCGGGCGGCGTTACCGTCGGCGGGTGCTCTGTGGGCGATTGCTCTTCGGGCGGTGTCGTGGCGGGAGGATTTTGCAGAATCGGGTTTTGCACCGAGGGTGCGCCGCTGCCCGTGCCCTCCGTTTCACCGCCGACGAATTGCAGATTTGACTCGGGATCCGTCTTGACGGACAGCATATCGTGGGCAATATACGCGCCGCCGATGATCAAGGCAAACGCGAGAACGAATAATAGAAGCTTCATATTGATCCTCCTTCCGTTAACTCAAAAGCGCGATCCAGCGCCCGAAAAGCCCCGTAGCCATCAGAACACCGATCAAAACGAGGAACAGGCCGCTGATAATATTGATCACGCGGTAATGCTTTTTAATGAAATCAAATGCGGATTTCAGCCGATCGATCAGCACCGCGCCGAGCACGAACGGAACGCCAAGACCCACGGAATAGCAAAGCAGCATCAGCATGCCCTCCAAAACGCGCCCTTGCGAGGCAACGATCATGAGCGCCGAGCCGAGAAATGCACCGACGCAGGGCGTCCATCCCACGGAGAATACGATGCCGAAGAGAATCGAGGCGAAAAATCCGCCCCCCTCCGCGCCCGGCCGTCCGCGGCCGCCGCGAAAGATATTCAGCTTAAAAACCCCGAGAAAATTCAGTCCGAACAGGATCACGATGCCGCCCGTAACGATATTCACGGCCGTCTGATATCTTTTTAAAAATCCGCCGAGCGTGCCCGCCAATGCGCCGAGCAAAACGAAAACAACGGTGAAACCGATAACGAAGCCGAGCGCACCGATAAAGGTTTTTTTGCGGCTTCTTTCGCCCCCCGCAAAATACGAGGCGTATACGGGGATCATCGGCAAAAGACAAGGCGAAACGAAGGTAATAATGCCCTCTAAAAACAGAATCAAGTATTGCATGATTCCCCTCCTTATAAGTTATTTACGGTTACAGTATCGCATATCTTGCGCCCGTTTTCCGTGACTTTATCACAAGCGGATCATTTTTTTCGGTTCAGATACCGATTCAAGAGGCGGGCGGCAAAAAAGAGAGCCAGCACCAGCGTCCCCGTAATCAGCAAAAAGAGGATCCAATGAAGGGGCGAGGTAAAACGCTCGTAAGGTATACTGCCAAAGCCGAAGATCATGCTCGCAACGCCGATGCCGCGCCCGATCGCGACCGAGGGAATAAACCACGAAAGCTTCATGCCGAGCGTGCCCGCGATCATCACGAGCGCATCGTCCGGAAATACGGGAAACAGCATCATCAAGGGGAAATACACCGTGCCCTTGCTTCTCAAAAGCATAGCCGCCTTTTCGGTATCCTCCTTGCCGAGAAATTTCTCGCACAGCGTGCGGCCGCCAAAGCGGCCGACGGCAAACATTGCCATGCTCGAAAGGAACGTGCCCGCAAGCGCGACCAAAAACGCCTGCCAAAGCTTCTCATAAAGTAAGGGGAGCAAAACGAGAAAGGTCATCGTCGTACCCGGAAGAAAGCAAAGAAAGGTGGTGACAAGCACCTGAACGCCGACGATGATCAGCGCGCCAAGCGGCGAGCTTCTCCATTTTTCAAACAGAGCAAGATTGACCTGAATGCCGCCGTCTATATAGATAATGCCGCAAAGCAGCAACGCACCGAGCGCAAGCAAAGAAAGCGCCGCGATCGCAAGCACTATGCGAAGAAGCGAAAGAAGAGTTTTTTTATAACGGACAAAAAATGCTTTCATATCTTTTTTCTTTTATTTTCTTTCGAAAAAGGAAATAATTGTTTGCTTTTTACAGATTATTTATACAGGTCTTGGCATTTTCCTTGACGAACTTGACGAACTGCGCAAGCGCGGGGAAAATAGAATCGCTATGCTTATTGTAAGCAAATCCGACCGTTCGCGTCAGCGGCGGCGAGAGCGAGAGCACCGAAACGCCCTCGGCATTGCCGCGAAGCACAAGTTCGGGAAGCACCGCGATGCCGAAGCCCTGCTTCACCATGTGGATCACGGAAAGATCGTCATCCGAATGGAAATGCACGACCTTTGCAAAGCGATCACTATCAAAGTATCCGTCCACGTATTCCTCCTCCATCGCGATGAAGGGGTGTCCGTAAAGCTCCTCGCGCGTGACCGTATCCCGATCCGAAAAAGCACCTGCGGGCGCAATGGCGAGGCAGGGGTCCTCCATCAGGGGGATCCATTCGCCGCCCTCCAAAATCCGCCCGTCGGCAAACACGATATCCGCAAGATCCTTTTCAAGCCAGCCCGAAAGATTATCTGCCACGGTGATATAAAGCTCAATGTTCGGATGCGCCTCGCTAAACTCCTTGATCAGGCGCGAAAGAAAGATGCGCGCAATGCTCGAATAGGTGGCAATGCGCAAGGCGTATTTCTGATTATCCAGGGTACTGCGCACGCTCAGCAAAAGGCCGCGCTCCGCCTCGGCGATCCGAAGAAGATCGGGGTAAATCTTTTTTCCCTCCTCCGTGAGCGAAACGCCGCGCGAGGAGCGGCGGAAAATCCGCACCCCCAGCTCATCCTCAAAGGAAGAGAGCATGTGCGAAAAGGCCGAGGGCGTATAGGAAAATCTCTCTGCCGCCTGCGAAAGGCTTCCCGTTTCGGCGGCGGCAATCACGGCTTTGATCTTAAAGGTATCCAAGAAAAGGTCCTCCGCTGTGAAAATTCTTCATAGCTATATTATAAAGCTTCACTTCCCAAAAGTCAAGCGTCGTGGTATAATTTCTCCTGTAAAAAGAATCGGAGATATGAAGGAATGAAAAAGAAAAACAATCCCGTCTATATATGCATGCTGCTGACCGTCGTTTTCGTTTGGGGCTTTGACCCCTTGGTCAATCGGTATCTTTACAAATATTTTTCGGCCGCCGCCCTCGCCGCGCTTTCCACCTTCGTTTCGGCCATCATGTTCCTCGCGGTTGCAGGCAAGGGACTGAAAAATTTGAACCGCCGCTATTTCAAGGTCACCGTGCCGATCGCCTTGGTGAACTCTCTGGCCTGCGTTCTGCAAAGGATCGGCCTGCAATACACGTCACCCGCGCGCTACGCCTTTCTCGAGCATCTCTCCTGCGTCACCGTGCCGCTGATCCTTCTCGTTTTCTTCAGAAAGCGGCCGAACGTGCCCCAAGCCCTCGCCGCCGTTTCCTGCCTCGCGGGATGCGCTCTCCTTGCAGGCACGGATATTTTAAAGGGCAGCATCGGCATCGGCGATCTTCTCTGCGCCGCCGCGGGACTTCTGCTCGGCTTCGGCATCGTTGCCACCGCGCATTTCACCGACGGAATGGACATCAAGCTTTTCATGTCCGTACATTCCGTGACCTATTTTCTGACCTCGGTTTCCTTGATGCTCGCGCTGCATTTCATCCCCGTCGGCGGTGCGCCGATGGAGCGCATCGTTTTCTCCTTCTCGCCGCTCCCGATCCTCGCCGCCGCGCTTTTCGGAATTCTGACCGCCGGCATCTGCTGGATGCTGCGCAATGAGGCCACGCGCCACCTCTCCCCCTCCCTCGTTGCCGTGATCGCGCCCTTTGCCGCGGTGATCACCGCCGTGCTCTCGATCCTCGAGGGCTTTGAAGAGCCAACCCCCGCCTTCCTCTCGGCCTGCGTCCTGATCCTTGCCGCCGCCATCCTCGCCGGCCTCGGCGAGCGCCAAAGCGAGCCACCCGCCGAAAAAGAAGAAAAGCAAATCACCGCGCTTTAACAGCTCGATATTTTAGACCGCCTCCGCTTTCGAGGCGGTCTTTTTTTACGCTTGACATTCGCACACACGCGTGTTATAATAAGTTCATAATCCATTCAAATTCAAAGGAGAAAAAGAATGAAAAAGCAGTTCTTATTTTTATCTCTTATCCTCGCGGCGCTTCTTTCGCTCTTTGCGATCGGCACATTTGCCGAAGGCGACGAGCCTGCCCTGAAAATCGAGGCGGCCAACCTTGAATTTGCGGACAACGTATATCTTTGGTACGCTGTTTCGCACGAAGGGATCGATGCCGAGAACGTTGAGCTTTTGTTCTTCACAGAGCCGCAATCGGATTACACGGAAGATAACGCCGACTACCGCGGCACTTTGATCGATCGCGGCGTGACGGTTTTGGATAAAGAAAACTGCGCGATCTTCAAAAACGATACCCTTCGCGCAAAGAACATGGCAGACGATATTTATGCCGTGGCGTATGCAGAGGTGGATGGCGAGGAATATTACAGCGCCCCCGTCAAGTACAGCATTCTGCAGTACGCGTATAACAAGCTCGGCAAGACCGGCACGGCTTCGGAAAACGAAGCGCTCAAAAACGCCCTTGTATCTATGCTCGAATACGGCGCATCCATCCAGCTTTACACGGATTATAACACCGACCGCCTTGCGAATGCAGACTTTTATCAGGTGAAGGTGGAGGGCGGCACGCTTTCGGACGGATTTGCCAAGGGGCTTTTCCTTGCGGGAGAAACCGTTTCTCTCTCCGCTCCCGCAGAGAAGGATGGCGTTTCTTTTACAGCATGGAAGAACTCCAAAAATGAAAAAATCTCCGCCAATTCGAATGCATTAATACACGCAACGGCAAAAAATGAAACCTATACCGCCGTATATGGGAATTCGGAGCACCTCCATGTATATATCCCTGTGACAACCCCACCCTCATGTACGCAACAGGGTTATATAACTTATACCTGCTCCTGCGGGAAATCCTATAGTGACAATTATATCAATGCCCTCGGCCATGCTTACAGCGATTGGATTGTCGAAATTCCGGCGACCTGCGAAAGCAATGGCGTACTCGGGCATTACAGCTGTTCTCTTTGCAGAGGTGCCTTTGATGCAAACAAAAACATTCTCGACTCAACTATTATTCCGGCTACTCATATCGGAGGCACAGAAATTTCAAACTATAAAGCTCCTACCGAATATCAAGACGGTTATTCCGGAGATACCATCTGTTTAACCTGTAGGAAAATTATATCTTACGGCAATGTATTACCCCACACATCCAATGAACCGGCCATTATCGTGAGCGAAGCGATAATGGAAAAAAACACTGTAAAAATAGTGATTTCGATTGTAAATAATCCGGGAATCGTGTCCTTAAAATTCGATGTACTTTATGATGACATCCTTTCGATTCAATCCATAGAGTTTTCGGATGCTTTTGGAGCCTATGTCACTTCACCCGAACCATACATAAATCCCCAGACCTTTAACTGGATCAATCCGTCAGAAAGCATGACGAATGACGGTGAATTTGTAACGATTACGTTTTCTCTGAATACGGATATTACGGATAAACCGGTGGCGGAAATTCGCATTCTGCCGGACAACACAAACATTTTTGACAGTGAATTAAATCCCATTCGATTTGATGTTGCCGGCGCTTCCATCACTCTTACGCGATAAAAACAGATTGTGTCCAAACAAAAAGGAGATCAAAATGAAAAAATCAGTTAGACTTTTGGCAGTAATTCTGCTTTTTTCAACGTTATTTTGCACGGTTGCTTTAACTATATTTGCGCAACAGCCAACAACACAAAGCGAACATACGGAAAATAACGAATCCACGCCCAATGAAAATTCACAAGGAATCATTTGGGAAAACGATGACGAAACGATCGAAAACGAAGGATCGCCCAACACAATGCCCCCATCGCAAGAAGCACAAAGCATTACCGGAACAGGAATCCCGGGAGATGTTAACGGTGATGGAATTGTTAACAACATAGACGCAATTCTCCTCCATCGCTTCGTATCAAGTGAAGACGTGCAAGTTGATGCCGATGCACTGGATATCAACGGCAACGGGCAAGTCAATCAAGAAGATGTTATTGCCTTGTTTAAATATATATCAGACTGGACATCCGTATCCATCGGTTACGGATATGGCTGGGCATTGGAATGTGCGCATGAGACAGAATACATCCCTGCCGTATCTGCATCTTGTCTTCAAGATGGAAATATAGCGCATTGGCGTTGCAAACTCTGTGATGCCACATTCTTGGAAGAAAACTGCGAAAATATCATTTCGGATGCTGAGATTGTAATTTCCGCGTATTCACAACACAATTTCAATTCGTGGCTTACACTATCCGACCCCTCTTGCACCGAAAAAGGATTAAAAAAACGGACATGTTCCAAATGTGAATATTCCGAAATTGCAGAGGTTGATGCGAAAGAACATTTCGTTGATTATTATGAAATAGACCAAGAACCTACATGTACAGCCGCCGGAACAAAGGTCGGGATATGCGCTTTGTGCGATAATTTGGTAACAAAAGAAGTACCTAACCTGGGACATCAAGCAGGAAATCCCATGGACAATTCACAGGAAATGTGTGGTGATCGTGCGGTTGGAACAATCAACTGCACAAGATGCAACGAAATACTGAGTACATACGGACACGATTATACAACCACCATAATTGATTCAACCTGTACCGAAGACGGTAAATTGATAAAAGAATGTACAAGGTGTTCAAAAACCGAAATAACCATCCTCGCTTACAAAGGACATGCTGAAGGCTTTTTGGTTACTGTAAAAGAGGCTACTTGTAACGAGCCCGGCGCAATGGCTCTCGCTTGCTTGTATTGTGACTATATTTTCGAGGAAACTACATATGAAACACCTCAAAGAGATCATAGTTATACCATAACGGAAAAAGAAGAAGCTTACTTATTCTATTGCGAAAATTGTTCGCACAGCTACACTGAAAGCAAAGAAGCTCTGCGTGTATATAAGGTTTCTTTTGTCAGTGAGTACGGAGAATCCATTCTTGATAAATATGTACTTGAAGGATCAAAAATCAGCCTTCCTTTGCTTTCGGAAAAAGGTTTTTCGTTTTTCGGTTGGTTCAAGGATCAAGAATGCACCGTGATTTTCGATGATGAACAAATCAGCAACGATACAACTTTATATGCAAAGTGGGAGGTTCAAAACGACAGCAAAGGCGACAATAATATTTTATCCAATGTGGCGGAAGACTTCTCTTTCATTATCAAGAATTACAATTTAAATTTTTTGTCATCGATTAATGATTATATACTTATACTGGATCTGCAAAACAACTCCATACCTGTGCAAGCAGAAGAACTTGAAGATGGGTTGTACAAAATCTCTCCTTTAGAAAATTATAAAAAAGGTGAGTTATACAAAATAATCTTGAAAGGCGACACCGAATTTAAAGATTACAACGGAAACGAGCTTTGGATCACGATAAAAAAAGGCACCTCGCATAATGTAACAATTCGTCCCGGAGTGGTTAAAATTAACAATGCGGATATTTTTGCAATCACAGAGGGTGATGAAAATTCTTGGTACATCATGCTTTATGATGACACCTTGAACGTAAATAACTTTTTTGTTATATATGATGGAGATGAAAACAATGTTATTTACTCCGGAAAGGTGTATGAAGAAGGAATATTCGATAAATATCATATATATCGCATCGATGAACTATCCAACGATGAAATTTCCGAGGTATTCGCCGATATAGACATTCACTATGAAGGTATAGCGCAGCTTGGCGATTTCATTCCTGATGAAAGCATAATGGAAAATGCCAAAGCAGAATTTATTCAATCCGCGCTGTATAAGCAAATTGAAACAGCTGCCATGACCTTCTCCCATCTTAGCAGCGATGGAAAATATTATTATGATTACCATTATCCCGTTGTAAATTTAGATTTTCGACGCGATGGTTCATCAATTATATTTACCTTCACGGTCGATGTGACATTCGGACGATTGGATACGGATACAAGAGAAGTCAAGGATCTTTATACGGTCACGTTTAAAATAAAAAATGAAACAACCTTTAACGTTACCGCAAATGCACAAAGCACCAAAAGATACGAATTCTTATTTTCTCCTGTGAATACAACAACCATAGGGATATATGCTAAAACCGGCGGAAAAATCGTTAACGATGCACGGTTAGACTATTTTAAGGAGATATTCATTGCATCTGAGGCTTCCGGAGAAACAGAAGCTTTGGATAAAACATCCGCCAAGTATGAAAAGAAAAACCCTCTTGGCAGCATTCCGCTTTTTGCCGTGCCCGGTATATCTATTAATGTAAATATATACAATGTATTTTCTTTTGAAGCGGTTGGCGAAATCGGAATAGAAGTCATAACAAAAATTAATCCTACAGTTGGAATCGCAAACTATGGAAACGGCGTGAAAGTGATAAAAGACTTCGACTATCTTATGTCGGTGAATGCCTATGCTCGCGCAAATTTGCGTGTATCAGATCGTTTAGGCGCGAATGTAGAGTTTAGCTTGATCGGTATGATTCATATTGCTGCCGGAGTAGAGGTTGGCCCTTATGCCGAAGCTGGCGGACTACTTAATATAAATGTTGAGTGGGGCTCTGACACCGCCTTTAATTTCGGAGCAACAGCGGGCGGATATATAGAGGCCGGTGTGGATGTTGAAGCATATGCAGCATTAAAAATCACCACTTTAATTTTTAAAATCAAAATTTATCAAAATCGTTGGGATCTATATAAAACAACGTTTGTTTTGTTTTCTGTAGGTGATAAAGAATTGCCAATAAAGTTTGAAACGGCAGAAAAAAACATAGAAGAGACAGCGGATCTCCTTTATGAAATCGATCTTTCTAAATCAATTGGTACTCAAGTTATATACCAAAACCTGGAAACTATGAAAACATCAACCAAAAACGTTGATGTGAAATATGAAATTGTTGACAATCCGGACTATGCAACTATAAATAAAAAAGGAGTTCTTGTACTTAACGAAAAAGTAGGAGACCAAACCCTTGTTGATTTAAAGCTCAAAGTTTCGTATAAGACGCTTTTCAAAATCATAAATGTCAGAATATACGTTGAACACGATTACGCCGATGAATTTACGTGTCACGATAGAACATGTCGTTATTGCGGTTATCTTTGCAAAGCAACCACACCGCACGTATATTCGGATTGGGAAGCGATTGCGGAAGGGGCATGCTCTCCTACCCCATATTCCATGAGAATTTGCTTTGATTGCCGTGTTTGTGAGTTTGATGGTATCAATGCAGAAGAAGCACAGCATCACGATTATCAGCCAATACTTAGCGAATCGCTTGAGCCCACGTGCATTGCAGATGGATATCTTGTATATCGTTGCGCAAGAGAAAACTGTCAAAGTGAGACCAAAATAGCACTTCTCCAAAAGTATGGTGAGCACGAGCTGATTTGGATCGATAACGGAGAAACGCACTATCAGCATTGTAAGCGCGTTGGTTGCGGATATAATACCAAAGCCACAGAGCACATCGCGCAAAACACTGCCACTTGTACAGAAGAACAAACTTGCAAGTATTGCGGTCATGTTATTGAGCAAGCGCTCGACCATGAATATGAAACGATACCTGCGAAAGATCCAACTTGCACAGAATCCGGCCACTTTAGCTATATTGAATGCAGTAGATGTGGTTATAGAGACGGATATACCGAAATATCCGCTTTGAACCATTCTTACACTATACAGTGGAAATGGAATGGTTTTGATAGCGTTTTGGTAATTGCAAGGTGCGCAAACGGTCATAACGAGGAGCATACAGTCAAGCCAACGTCTAAAACTATAACTAAGCCGACCTGCACAACTCCCGGAGAAAGAAAGCACACGGCAACGATAAAAATAGACGGAATTGAATATAGCGATACCATAATTGAAACATTGGCTCCACTTGGACATAACATAGCCTATGTCGCTCCAAAAGAGCCAACATGCACATCTGTCGGATGGTATGCGCATGAGATTTGCACCAGATCAACGTGTACTCATTCTACGAAGATAGAAATCAAGGAATTGCCGCATGCCGGAGGCGAAGCAACATGTACCGCTAAGGCTATTTGTGATATGTGCCATAACGAATATGGGACAAAGCTTGAACACAGTTATGGAACAGAATACGTAGGCTCTAAAGATGGTCATTTTCATAAATGTGCTTGCGGCAAAAAAGACAAAGTTCTCGCGCACTCTCCCGATAGAAACGAGCCCACGGAAAATGAAGCCGTTTCTTGTTTGATCTGCGATTACATTATCGCTCCCGCCACAGGGCATGTCAAGCACGAATATACGATATTAGAGAACGATGATACGCATCATTGGTATAGATGCAATCAATGCTCCGAAATCCAAAACAAAACGGCTCATAGAAGTGATTCGCCGGCAACCTGCACCGCCAAAGCAAAATGCGAAGTATGCCACGTAGTCTACGGTAATTATGGTGCACATAATGATACGATACACTCCAACGACAAAATGCATTGGTACGTTTGTTCTGAATGCTATAGAATTGACGAGAAAGAGGAGCATTACGGCGGAACGTCCACTTGTACAGAATTAGCAGTTTGTATTAAATGTGAAAAGACTTATGGCGAAAAGAATCCTCATGATTTTAACGCGCAATGGAGCTCTGATGCAGAAAACCATTATAAAGCTTGCCCTTGCGGAGCAGTCGAAAGCGTATCGCCCCACGTTCCCGACAGAAATATGCCCACGGAAACGGAAGACGTAAAATGTCTGATTTGCGAATATATAATGGTTCCCAAGACCGGGCACAAAAACCACAATTATACGATATTACAGCATAACGAAACCGAGCATTGGTACAAATGCGATGGATGTAGCCAAAAAACCAATAAAACAGCTCATAACGGCGGCACTGCCACGTGTGATGAAAAAGCGGTTTGTGCAACGTGTCATGCGCATTACGGAGATGAACCGGATCATCAATATATAACAAAACACAACGAAACTTCGCATTGGTTCGAATGCGAAAAGTGCGACTTTATCGGTGTAATTCTCGCTCATGAAGGCGGATACCCCACTTGCGAAAGAAAAGCAAAGTGCGATATTTGCGGCGCGGAATACGGCGAAATCTCCGAGCATGAATACACGGATAATTATGATGCTTACTATCATTGGTTAGAGTGCAAAAATTGTAAAGGAACAAAAGACAAAACTACGCATACCGGTGGTACGGCAACCTGCACCGCCAAGGCAAAATGCTCTGTTTGCGGAAAAACCTACGGCGATCTCTTGGAGCATACTCCCGGCGCAGATGACGGAGATTGTACCACACCCATCAAATGTTCTGTTTGCGGAAAAACAACCACCGAAGGCGCAGATAACCATACCGGTGGCACGGCAACCTGCACCGCCAAGGCAGAATGCTCTGTTTGCGGAAAAACCTACGGCGCTCTCTTGGTGCATACTCCCTGCGCAGATGACGGTGATTGCACCACACCCATCAAATGTTCTGTTTGCGGAAAAACAACCACCGAAGGCGCAAATAACCATATCGGTGGCACGGCAACCTGCGCCGCCAAGGCAAAATGCTCTGTTTGCGGAAAAACCTACGGCGATCTCTTGGAGCACACTCCCGGCGCAGATGACGGTGATTGCACCACTCCCATCAAATGTTCTGTTTGCGGAAAAACAACCACCGAAGGAGCAGATAACCATACCGGTGGTACGGCAACCTGCACCGCCAAAGCAAAATGCTCTGTTTGCGGAAAAACCTACGGCGATCTCTTGGAGCACACTCCCGTCGCAGATGACGGTGATTGCACCACACCCATCAAATGTTCTGTTTGCGGAAAAACCTACGGCGATCTCTTGGAGCATACTCCTGGCGCAGATGACGGAGATTGTACCACACCCATCAAATGTTCTGTTTGCGGAAAAACAACCACCGAAGGCGCAAATAACCATATCGGTGGTACGGCAACCTGCAAGGACCAAGCGAAGTGCGATGCTTGCGGTACGTCTTACGGTGAGCTTACAACGGATCACGTGCCTAATGAAGATGACGGTGATTGCACCACACCCATCAAATGTTCTGTTTGCGGAAAAACAATCACCGAAGGAGCAGATAACCATACCGGTGGCACGGCAACCTGCACCGCCAAAGCAAAATGCTCTGTTTGCGGAAAAACCTACGGCGATCTCTTGGAGCACACTCCCGGCGCAGATGACGGTGACTGTACGACCGCTATCACGTGCTCCGAGTGCGGTAAGATAACCGTGAATGTAAAAGAGCACAATTTTGGGGCTAATGCAGCATATGAATACAATGATAACGGTCACTGGAAAATATGCGCAAATGATGGTTGCTTCGTTACAACCGAATCAAGCGATACACAACCGCATAGCTTTGGAGAATGGTATATACCCAAGCATGATAATAATTCCCACGCCAGAGAGTGCTGTTGCGGAAAACTTGAATGGAGCAGACACACCCCTGATGCCGATGATAACGATTGCACCACATCGGTTCTTTGTGTGGTATGTAATTTGACGGCAATTAAACCCAATTTGACACACGATTTTGATACGAGCTATGTGAATGATGGCACGCAGCATTGGCATATATGCGCAAATGAAGGATGCTCTGCTACCGATGAAAAGGAAAACCATAACTATGGAAAATGGTTTATAGATGAGAATGATCCTTCAATGCATAAGCATACGTGCGTTTCATGCGGATATTTCGAATCAAAGTCGCACGATTTTGTAAACGGTGGTTATAAATCAAGCGAAACGCATCACTGGAAGCAGTGTTGGTATTGCGATGCCGAGGATGCAGGAAACAAAGAGCAGCATATCGGAACTGTAGCTACTTGCACGGAAAAATCGATATGCTACACATGCGACAATGCATATGGGCAGGTTGATCCCAATAATCACAATTATGAACTTAAATATAATGATGAGTATCACTTTGACAGATGTTCAAGATGCTTAAATGAGAGAAACATTACAAAGCATCAACCGGATTATCGTATAGATACCGAGAAGGAAGAGCATGTTGGAGATAAGGTGTATTATCACACCTATATCGAATATTGCCAAGGATGCGACTATTCAAAAGAACTGTCCACAGCACATATCTTAGAGCACAATTCTGCAATTGCATACGGTGGCGAGGAAGCCACGTGTGAGGGCTCCGGAAAGCTGGCCGGACTTCGTTGCGAGCACTGTGACTTTATATACTTCGAGCCGATAGAGATACCTGCCAAAGGACACTCTATGAAATCGGGCAGTTGGATGGATATGCTCCCTCCCTCGTGTTCTCAAGAAGGATATCTTGCTCATGGAAAATGCGAATGGTGCTTGTGTGATTTGGATGCCGAAGGCCATCGATTGGAAGATATTGCAATTCCAAAAATCAACCATCAATTAAAACGCACGTCCGACGGCTCTATAATCGAGATCAACACAAATCTTGTGTATTCGCTGTCTGATTATCCGGAATTCGTCGCAAACTGTTACGGAGTACCGCCGACAGATACAACCCAGGGGAAATCGACGTTCTGCTGCGAATCCTGTCTTAAAACGATTTTTGTGGATGTCATCGGTCATTATTTCGAAATGCGCTATGATGAGACAAACCATTGGTTGCAATGTGCAGTTCTTGATTGTGGCTTGCAAAAGGATTCTCAAGCACATGAAATCATCGAAAAGCAGTGTACGGTTTGTGATTTCTGTCAAAGCTCGCTTTCGTTTACCCTGTCTGCGGATGGATCGAGCTATATCGTATCCGGAATCGGAGACGAAACCGGCACGGATATAGTAATTCCTTCGTTGTACAAGGGCAAGCCCGTAGTAGCAATCGGCGAAGGTGCGTTCGAGGAATGCAGAAATCTTATGAGCGTGATCATTCCCGCCTCCGTTACCGTAATCGGCGATTCTGCATTCGCTTTTTGCACAAATCTTGCATACGTGAATATTCCTTATGGTGTAACAAACATAGGAGTCAAGGCTTTCACCTATTGCTATGATCTCACCGAAATAGCTCTCCCCGGCAGCGTAACAGAAATTGGAGACCGCGCTTTTGCGCTTTCCGGACTTACTAACATAACGATTCCTGACAGCGTTATTTCGATCGGAGCAAATGCATTCCATTATTGCGATGACTTGTCGAGTGTCACCATCGGAAGCAACGTGCAATCGATCGGACAAGGTGCATTTGACTCCAACGAAAACCTTGTGAGCATCGTTATTCCCGCAAGTGTCCTCTCAATGGATAGAGCTGTATTCTATGATTGCCCCGCTCTTACGGTCTATTGCGAGGCAGAATCGCAGCCTTATGGCTGGGATGAATATTGGAGCGGCTATACTCCGGTCGTCTGGAACTGCAAAAGCAATCCGGTGGCAGATGACGGAAATATCTATTTCATTCTAGACGGTGTCAGGTACGCACTCAAGAACGCCATCGCCACCGTTGTAGCACAACCTAAAAATATTCAAACCGCCAACATAGCGAACACGATTCTCTACAAAGGAGTTGATTACAGAGTAACGAGTATTGGTGATTCTGCGTTCGCTGATTGCGATAGCCTCACGAGCGTAACCATTCCCGACTCCGTTACCACGATTGGCGATGAGGCGTACTCTTATTGCAGGAGCCTCACGAGCGTAACCATTCCCTACTCCGTTACCGTGATCGGTGATGATGCGTTCGCTGATTGCTTTAGCCTCACGAGCGTAACCATCGGAAATTCTGTTACCACGATCGGTGATTATGCGTTTGCTTGGTGCGATAGCCTCACGAGCGTAATCATCCCAGACTCCGTTACCGTGATCGGTGATTATGCGTTCTATAATTGCCATAGACTCACGAGCGTGACCATTCCCGACTCCGTTACCACGATCGGTGTTGGGGCGTTCTCTGAATGCCATAGCCTCACGAGCATATTGGTGGCAGAAGAAAATACTGCATATCGGTCGATTGACGAAAATCTCTATTCAAAAGACGGAAAAACGCTCATACAATATGCAATTGGAAAAACGGATTCGCATTTTACCATCCCCAACTCCGTTACCACGATCGGCGATCGGGCGTTCGCTGATTGCTATAGCCTCACGAGCGTAACCATTCCCTACTCCGTTACCACGATCGGTGATGATGCGTTCGCTTGGTGCGATAGCCTCACGAGCGTGACCATTGGAGACTCCGTTACCACGATCGGTGATGATGCGTTCTATTCTTGCGATAGCCTCACGAGCGTTTACTATATGGGAACAGCGGCTGAATGGAATGAAATTACAATCGGCCAATATAACACCAATCTCACCGGCGCCACGCGGTATTACTATTCCGAAACTGCGCCCGTAACCGTAGGTAACTTCTGGCATTACGGCGAGGATGGAGAAATTGAAATCTGGACCGAATATGTTGGACCTGTATATAGCACAGGCCTCGAATTCACCTCAAACAGTGACGGTACTTGCTACGTCAGCGGCATCGGCACTTGCAAAGATGCTGATATCGTAATTCCGCCGGTCTCCCCCGAAGGCGATACGGTTACAGGGATCGGTGATGGTGCGTTCTATAATTGCGATAGCCTTACGAGCGTGACCATTCCCGACTCCGTTACCACGATCGGTTATAGGGCGTTCGCTGATTGCGATAGCCTCACGAGCATATTGGTGGAAGAAGAAAATACTGTATATCGGTCGATTGACGGAAATCTCTATTCAAAAGACGGAAAAACGCTCATACAATATGCAATTGGAAAAACGGATTCGCATTTTACCATCCCCGACTCCGTTACCACGATCGGTGATTCTGTGTTCTATTGGTGCCAAAGCCTCACGAGCGTAACCATTCCCGACTCCGTTTCCACGATTGGTGATGATGCGTTCTCTTATTGTAGGAGCCTCACGAGCGTGACCATTGGAGACTCCGTTACCACGATCGGTTATAGGGCGTTCTATGATTGCTATAGACTCACGAGCATATTGGTGGCAGAAGAAAACACTGCATATCGGTCGATTGACGGAAATCTCTATTCAAAAGACGGAAAAACGCTCATACAATATGCAATTGGAAAGACGGATTCGCATTTTACCATCCCCGACTCCGTTACCAAGATCGGTGATTATGCGTTTGCTTGGTGCTATAGCCTCACGAGCGTAACCATTCCCGACTCCGTTACCGTGATCGATGATTGGGCGTTCTATGGTTGCACTAGCCTCACGAGCGTGACCATTGGAGACTCCGTTACCACGATCGGTAATGCTGCGTTCTATTATTGCATTAGCCTCACGAGCGTGACCATTGGAGGCTCCGTTACCACGATCGGTGATGCTGCGTTTGCTTGGTGCGATAGCCTTGCAAAAATATATTACAAGGGATCGGCATCGGATTGGGAAAGAATTTCCATTCATTCTTCTAACTCCTCGCTCATTCGCGCAACTCGCTATTACTATAGCGAAACGCAACCGACCGAACACGGTCTTTTCTGGAAATATGACGCAAATAACGAGATCGTTTTGATAACTATATGTGAAGACGGTGATTCTGATCATGCTTGCGATTACTGCGGCGGCTCCTTTGGCGAATGCGTAGATGCAAATCAAGATCACTATTGCGATTACTGCGGCCGCTCCTTTGGCGAATGCGTGGATGCAAATCAAGATCACCATTGCGATTACTGCGGCCGCTCCTTTGGCGAATGCGTGGATGCAAATCAAGATCACTATTGCGATTACTGCGGCCGCTCCTTTGGCGAATGCGTGGATGCAAATCAAGATCACCATTGCGATTACTGCGGCCTCTCCTTTGGCGAATGCGTAGATGCAAATCAAGATCACTATTGCGATTACTGCAGTGCCCCCGTCACCTATTGCTATGACAAGAACCACGACCGGAAGTGCGACATTTGTAAGAAAACTGTTGCTTGCGAGCACGGTGCCGATGCAAACGAGGATGATAAGTGCGACTACTGCGGCGCTGCATTCTCTTGCCCTCTTTCCGAGCATGCGGATTGGAACCAGGACGGTCTTTGCGACGGCTGTAAGTTCCTTCTGGACAATACCAAGTTCCCTTGGGATAACGGCAACCTTACCTTCGAGATGACCAACCACTCCAACGGCCAGGAGCTTCCCTCCGGCTGCCAGAACTGGATGGCAGGTCAGTCCACCGGTAAGACCTCTCTGACGCAGATCGCTGCTGCCGAAAGAAATGCAAAGGCGCTTGCGGCTACGAAGCTGACCGTGAACTACACGTTCCTTCCCGACAATGATCCCACCTACTCTTGGTCCAAGAACTTCAACAGAATTCAGACCGACCAAGATAAGGGCATCTACTCGGATATGTACTGCAACTTTGTATACGATATGGTTGGCGCACACCTTGCAGGCTGCTTTGCAAACCTGAAGACCGAGCGATATACCAACTACTTCAATTTTGCAGGTGATGAAGATTACGGCACTACCGTCGGTGACTCCGAGGGTTACATGTACGAGTACATGACTTCTCTTTCCATTAGCGAAGACAAGATGTACCTCGTTGCATCTGACTACTTCATCGACCTGGTTCGTGCATTCTACGTAGTTCCCGTAAACGTCACCATGCTTGAGGAGCTTGATACCAGCCTTCCCAAGACGCCCGCTGATTTCGCGGCAATGGTTTCTGCAAACGAGTGGACCTATGACAAGCTGATCGCTTACTCCGCTAACTACGGTGACGCTTACGTTCAGTCCGATAAGAAGGGCTTCGCAATCGCCGAGCACTCCATGTCCTCGGCTGGCCTTCTTTACACCTCATCGGTACGGTTCTATACCGATGAGAGAAAGCTTCCCGGTAACACCTTCGTTTTCGACGGAACCAACTCTCCCTACAGCTACGAGGCCACCAACCAGAAGCTTCTCGACTTCGCTGCCGCGCTTGACAACATGATGGCTCAGCCCGGCGTTGTTCGTTTCACGAAGAGCGATAATGGCGGTCTTGCAAGCAACCTGCTTTACATCCGTGAGCAGTTCACCACCAATAAGGTTCTCTTCGGCGGCGTTATCATGCTTGGTTCTCTTGAGTATCAGGATTACCAGAACATGAAGACTCAAGGCGGCAAGGGATTCCTTGTTGCTCCCGTTCCGCTCTATACGGATTATAACGAAGCAACGGGCGATATCTACTCCACGCAGATCCATAACATCGGCCGTATCGGTGCGATCTCCGTGAAGAGCGAGAAGTTCTCCGAGTGCTCCGCATTCTTAAACTATCAGTCCACGCACTCAAGAAACGTTCTCGATACCTACTACGAGCAGGAGCTTCTTTACTCCGTTGTAGGCGGCGGTTCTATCGATACCGCGCTTCTTGAGGCAAACAAAGAAATGCTTGACCTTCTTCGTGACAACGTCCATAGCGGCTTCCAAAAGGCATACGAGGATTCCTCCGCTCTGTTCGATAACGGTACTCTCGTTACCACGCCCGATGACGGTCAGAAGAAGTTCATCAACCTGAAGTGGCACGATGTCTTTGATAGAAAGCACTACCAGATGGGTAACAACATTGCTGCTTACTATTGCTCCTTGAAGGATGCTAAGGAAGTTGCAATGAAGAACCTCTTCTGCAACGGTATCACCATGCTTCCCGAATAAGGCAAAAAGAGAGTCTTGCATCCCATTATTTCTCTTCTTTGCAAAAGAGCAAAGAACAATTCCCCCACCGCCGAGGCATTTCGCCTCGGCGGTTTTCTTCTCTCAAATTCAAAAAATTCGGTTATATATCTCTCCACAATTGAATCTTATCTTGAAAATTCATCGATTTCCAAGCAAAATCCCCCTTGCCCCCATCTCTTTTGAAAACGGATTTCACCTTAGCAACCTGCAAAAAACCAATTAACAAAAAACAAAAAACAAAATTTCAAAAATCTCTTGACAAACGCACCAATTTGTGTTAAAATATAATGCGTTCGAAAGAACATAGCGGAATTGTGTAAAGGTAGCACAGCAGACTGTGCATACCGCCGCAGGCGGTATATTGCCATGCGAGGAGATCAAAGTTTCCTCATCGCCCAAAGCGGAACGGTTTTTGCAAAGCAAATTCCGAGCGGCAAACTCTGTATTCTTCTTTTTCTTTCTTCGTGTTTATTCAATATCGGCACTTTTCAATTAAATATAGCGGAATTGTGTAAAGGTAGCACAGCAGACTCTGACTCTGTATGTCTGGGTTCGAATCCTAGTTCCGCTGCCAAAAAAGAGAACCGATCCTTGTGATCGGTTCTCTTTTTTGGCAACGGAGCGGATGCGAAGCCTTCTCGCGCAAGACAAATGATGAACAATCTTGCTGTGAGATACACTGCGAAAAAACGAACAAATTTACGCGTGAGAGGTTCGCATACCGCCCACGACGTGTGGCGGTATATGGCGTCGTGCGGAGATCACGCTTCCCCCACCGCTCAAGCGGAACACCCACAAAAAAGCTTTCTCCGCACAGCCACAACCTAGTTTTCGCCCGATGCGGGGCTCGATGCCCCCGAGGGCGAACCCATCGCTTCAAACCCAAGTTTTGCCCATCGGGCAAAACTTGGGTTCGGTTTCCCCGCGCAGAGCGGCGGCCGCTCGCGAGCCGACAGCAAGCGTGGGAATTTTCGCCATAGGCGAATACCCTAGTTCCGCTGCCAAAAAATCCGACAAGTTTCGACTTGTCGGATTTTTTTTATCCATTGCGAGAGCAACGGCATATCATCACGCTTTAGCGTGTATCTCATCCGCTTTGACGAGCATATCTCGTCAAAGCGAGTATATCATCAGCCGTAGGCTGTATCCTCTTTCGCAATGATGATATACAACGGCAAGCCGTTGGTGATATACAATGCTTCGCATTGATGATATACACGCCTTCGGCGTGATTTTTCGTTTGCGTGCGAAACCTTATTATTCCCTGTTGAAAAACCGCGATTTTTGTGATATAATGAAATCGCACTATGAAAGGCGGCGCAATATGAGCAGTTCTAAACATTTTTTGAAAGAATATTCTTTGATTTTCTGCGGTAGCTTGATCTATGCGATCAGCACCTTATTATTCGTTTTTCCTCACGCTCTTTTGCTCGGCGGAACGAGCGGAATCTCCGTGATCCTCACGCGGTTTCTTCCGTTTTCGCCGGGAGCGATATCGACCGTCCTCAACCTTTCTCTGATCGTTCTTGCATTTTTGATCCTTGGAAGAGGCATGGCGATCAAAACGACGGTCGGCTCGCTTTTGACAACGGTGTTTATCGGCGGGCTTGAAAAGCCGCTTTCCTTCAGCACTCCCTTGATATCAAACGTCTTTCTTTCCGCCATCGTCGGCGCGGCGCTGATCGCCATCGCAAGCGGCGTCATGTTCTACGTGGACTCAAGCTCGGGCGGCACGGATATCGTTGCTCTGATCGTGAAAAAATTCTCCAACATCAAAATCGGAAGGGCACTCCTGATCACCGACGTTCTGATCGTTTTGGGTGGAGGAATTTCGACGGGCGCCGTTCTTTTCTTCAGTTCGTTTTTGGGATTTTTAGTTAAAACGCTGGGAATCGATCTTGTCATTTCTCTTATTACAAAAAAGCAAAAAGAGCACAAAAAAGAGTGATTCCCTCTCTTTTGTGCGATATAATGTAACCAATATTTTACATTTTTGCAATTTTATGCTATAATGCGCATAGAAATCTAAATCCATTCCTTCCTCGAAAAAATAAAGGAATGGATATACAAATTCTGAAAAGGCGGTGGATATATGACTGCAATAAAAAACATTTCGGATTCTTTGGTAGGGCAGAAATATAAACCGGGAATAAGATTTCATTTCAGTATAGCTGTTCCCGAAACGGATGTCGAGGAATATGCCTTGCTGATTGAACATGACGGACAAAATGATGCTAACGTATATTCTATGCTTGCACTTGCCGATGAAGGCAAAGCGCCTTACTGCGTGAGCCTTGGAATGATCCCCGGGAAATTGACAATGCCCGATGGCTCGATTCGCGGTATGAGGATGAACAGCTATGATCTTTTTGACAGAGAATATGCTGATTTTATCGTGTTCGAATTGATACCATACGTTACGAAAAAATACAATTTCAAGATATCTTCTTCCCCCGATATGCATTTTATCAGCGGAGGCTCCTCGGGAGGTGTTTCCGCATTTACCATAGCTTGGTTTCATTCTGAATATTTTCATAGAGTTTATATGAGCTCGCCCTCGTTTCTTGCCATGGGAAGAGGAAACGAGATACCGTACCTTATCAGAAAGTATGAAACAAAGCCGCTTCGTGTGTATCAAGAAATGTCCGAAAGCGAGCCAAATGATTATTTCGGATGGAGCAAAGCGATTGACGAGGAAGCAGATGCCGGGCTGATATTTGCAGGGTACGACTATCACAGCGAACGATTTACAGGCGAAGGACATTGCAGCCGTTATAAAAATCAAGATGAAGCCTATAAAAGAAACGAATGGATATGGCAGGATTGGAAAACAAAGCCGATTGTGCCGCTTCGGAATTCTACGAGAATTGATAGAGTGATTCCTTTCGGTAGCAAATGGGAGCCTTGTGCTGCTTATCCCGAAAAGAAAGATGTGAGCCGCCCCGAACCGCTTCAGTCGCATCACCTTGTTGTACCATCTAACGACAAGCTCGCTTGGTATGCCGCCGATAGAGATGATGATATTGTGCAAATGTACGTCGCCGATGCCCAAATATGTCCGGGACGTTCGATTTTACACGCGACACTACATACGATCTCACGGATCTATCCCAAGGGTGCTATCGATATGGCGGTAGACGGGAATGACAGGTTATACGTTTTGACTGCCATAGGAATTCAGTGTGTGCGCGCGTTCGGATTGATCGATGTTATTTTAGATCTGCCGGATGATACGATGCCTATCGCCATCCATATCACGGATGCTCTTTACGTAAAAACCGAAAAAGCCGTTTACAAACGGGCGTTATGTGACGATTGCATTGACTTTAATGAACCGCGCAGAAAGCACACGTACTATTATGACTGACGTTGATTTTATCTAAAACGATTTCCTGTTTAAATTCGAATCCTCAATCCAATCCGCATATACCGCATGATCGAAGCAGGCGGCGACCGTATCGATATAAAGGAGCGGCAAATCACCTTATCATAAAAAAACAAGAAAACAGAGAAAGACATGAAGCCGTGATATAATAGAACCAACCACATTTTTACTTCAAAAAACGTTAGGTGCTCATATGAAAATTCTGGTTTTTTCCGATTTGCATTACTTTGGCGGCGACGCGGAAAATTTTCACAGTGACCGCAAGCTTGTGCAATATGCGCTTCCCATGCTGGAAGCCTTGATCGGTGTTGCTA